>NZ_JBXASS010000010.1:0-155033 GCF_058809565.1 Dermacoccus sp. MPR-E5
GCGGTCTTCTCTTCCGCAGTCCATCTGCGCATACCCACCTCCTGAGTGACTCACACCCAGGCTGACAGTCAGGGCACATCCGCGATTCCTGCCCACCCTTGCGAATCTCGTCCCCATCTCCGATTTTCAGTCACTCTTGCGAGAGTGACCGAAAACCGAAGATGGGGACGAGATGTGCGAATGGGGACGGAAATCGCGAAGGTGGACGCCGTTCGCAGAGGTGGACGAAAATCGCGAATGTGGACAAGAATCGCAGATGGGGACGGGGCAGGTGAGCCCTACACTTGGGCCATGACTGACACCTCTGCGACGACACACAGCTTGGACGAAACGGCGGCGCGGGCACTCACACGGGACGTCGTCGCGGCGCTGCCGAAGGTCGTGCTGCACGATCACCTCGACGGTGGGGTTCGTCCGGCGACCGTCCTCGAACTCGCGCGCAAGACCGGCTACGACGCGCTGCCGGCCGACGACGCCGAGACACTCGCGCGCTGGTTCCGTGACAGCGCCGACTCGGGTTCGCTCGTGCGTTACCTCGAGACGTTCGAGCACACCGTCGGCGTCATGCAGACCCGCGACGCCATCGTCCGCGTCGCCGCCGAGTGCGCCGAGGATCACGCGGCGGACGGCGTCGTCTACGCCGAGGTCCGCTTCGCGCCGGAGCTGCACATCGAGAGGGGTCTGGCCCTCACCGAGGTCGTCGACGCTGTGCTCGAAGGCTTCCGACGCGGTGCCGAACGCGCCGCCGAGCAGGGCAGGCCCATCGTCATGCGCGCCCTGCTGACGGCGATGCGCCACGCGGCGAAGAGCGTCGAGATCGCCGAACTCGCTGTCGCCTACCGCGACCAGGGCGTCGCCGGTTTCGACATCGCCGGCGCCGAGGCCGGTTTCCCTCCCACACGCCACCTCGACGCGTTCGAGTACCTGCGCCGCGAGAACGCGCACTTCACGATCCACGCCGGTGAGGCATTCGGGCTGCCGAGCATCTGGGAGGCCATCCAGTACTGCGGCGCCGAACGGCTCGGGCACGGCGTGCGCATCACCGACGACATCACGATCGACGGCGTCGCCTACCCCGAACTCGACGAGCCGGCTCGCGCTGCGCTGCCTGAGCGTGTTCGGGCGGGGGAGGCCGACGTCCGCCTCGGGCGCCTGGCCGCCTTCGTCCGCGATCGGCGCATCGCGCTCGAGGTGTGCCCGATCTCGAACCTGCAGACGGGTGCGGCGTTGTCGCTGCGCAGCCACCCCATCTCGTTCCTGCTGGCACTCGGTTTCCGCGTCGCGCTCAGCACCGACAACCGCCTCATGAGCGACACGTCGATGACGAAGGAGATGACCGGGCTCGTCAGCGAGGCAGGCTGGGGTCTCGACGACCTCGAGAAGGTCACCGTCAACGCGATGAAGTCGGCGTTCATCCCGTTCGACGAGCGCCTCGCGATCATCATGGACGTCATCAAACCCGGGTTCGCCGCGGCCCGCGCCTGACGTGCCTGACCTGGTCGGTGACCCACGCTGCTGCGTTCGGTGGCCGAGCACGTGCACCCTGAGCGCCGCCCAGGTGCGCCCGTCAGATCGCTGACGACTGCAGCGCCGCAGCGCGGCGCACGGCCTCGGAGAACGTGACGGGTTGGGCGCCGCGCGCCAGGTGCGCTCTGACGAGTTCGGGTTCGTCCCGCCACAGCCGCGCCCCACGCCGCACGAGGACGAGCGGGGGCTTGCGGCGCTCGGCCACGTCGCGGATGAACCGCCGGGCCGCAGTCACCGTCCGGTTGCGACGCAGGCACCACGCCTCGCCGAGCACACCGCGCTCGGCGAGCGGGGCGATGACGTCGGGCGCGAAGATGCCCTCGGCGACGACGAACCGGGCTCCGTCGAGCGTGACGGAGTGCGTGCCCGTCGCACGACTCTGCGAGATCGAGTACTGCGGCACGTCGGTGGCACCGGTGCGGCACAACCGCTCCAGCGACTGCGCAGCGGCCTCGACGTTCCACGTGCCAGCGTTGTCCCAGTCGATCTCGCCCGAGGCGAACCGCGGCAGATCGGGCGCGTCGTGATCGCGGTAGAAGTCGTCGAGATTGACGAACGGCCACCCGTGGCTCGCGCACAACTGGCGAGCCAGCCGCGACTTGCCGCTGCCCGACGGCCCCGACACGACGATGACGCGGGCGAGCGCTCCCCGCGCGCCCACGACAGGCCCGTCTGCGTCAGCCGGAGCCGGCGGGTGAGTCGTCGAAACCTTCTCGGGGGCAACGTCGCTCGTCGGAAGGGCCCCTTCGGCGGCGCTCTCGTGAGACGTCACAGTGCGGTGAGCTCCTCCATCGCACGCCGCGTCGCGGCGAGACGGCGGGCCGCCTCCGCACGCGCCGCGGCCAGGGCGTCGTCCACGCCGGGCGCCAGGTCGTCCACGGGCACGATCGCCTCGAGGTAGACCTTGACCTTCGGCTCGGTTCCGCTCGGGCGCACGATGACGCGGGTGCCGTCGGCGAGCAGGTAGCGCAGGCCGTCGGTCGGCGGCAGGCCGCCGTCACCGAGGGCGAGGTCGTGGAACTGCGCGACGACGACGTCTCCGATCTGCGTCGCAGGTCGTTCGCGCAGGGCCGCCATGATGGCGGGGATCTGCGCCAGCTCGGCGACGCGGATGCTGAACGAGTCGCTCGCGTACACGCCGTGGCGGCGGGCGAGGTCGTCGAGCAGGTCGACGAGGGTGCGGCCCTCGGCCTTCAACCCGGCCGCCAGTTCCGCGACGGCGAGGCCCGCGGAGATGCCGTCCTTGTCGCGCGCGACGGACGGCGCGGTGCAGTACCCGAGCGCCTCCTCGTAGCCGTAGGCAATGTCGGGCACCCGGGCGATCCACTTGAACCCGGTCAGCGTCTCGACGTGCGCGACGCCCGCATCGGCCGCCATCGCGCCGAGCTGGCGCGAGCTGACGATGCTGTTGGCGAGCACGGGCGCGCCCCCGTCGACGCCGTGCAGCGCGCCGGTCGCAGCGAGGTCGAGTGCACGCTGCCCGAGCAGCACCCCCACCTCGTCACCGCGCAGCATGCGCCACCCCTGGGGGTCCTCAGCCGACGCGCACCTCGGGTCGGGCGCGGCGACGGCGCAGCGGTCGGCGTCCGGGTCGGAGGCGATGACGATGTCGGGCCGCACCTCGCGCGCGAGGTCGAGCGCCGCGTCGATCGCGCCGGGCTCTTCTGGATTCGGGAAGCTGACGGTGGGGAAGCGCGGGTCGGGCTGTTCCTGCGACGCGACGGGCGTCGGGCGCGCGAAACCGGCCTGCTCGAACGCCGCGAGCAGCGTCGTCGACCCGACGCCATGCAGCGCCGTGTGGACGACGGCGACCTCGCGCGGTCCGCCCGGGGTGATCGAGGCGACACAGGCGTCGCGGTAATCGGCCTCGAGGTCGTCGCCGAGGGTCTCCCAGCCGTCCTCGGCGCGCTCGATCGACGCCGCGGACGGGAACGTGTCGATCGCCGCGGCTATTTCGGCGTCGGCGGGCGGGACGACCTGGCTGCCGTCGCCGAGGTAGACCTTGTAGCCGTTGTCCTGCGGCGGGTTGTGGCTCGCCGTCACCATGACGCCCGCATCAGCCCCGACGTACCGGATCGCGAACGCGAGCACCGGCGTCGCCAGCGGACGCGGCAGGACGAGCGCCCGCCCACCCGCAGCGGTGACGACGGCCGCGGTGTCGGCGGCGAACACGTCACTGTTCGTGCGCGCGTCGTACCCGATGACGACCGTGACGTCCCGCTTGCCGAGCGAGGTCTGCAGGTAGCGCGTGAGCCCCGCCGCAGCACGAAGGACGACGACGCGGTTCATGCGGTTGGGCCCTGCTCCGAGCGCGCCGCGCAGGCCCGCGGTACCGAAGGCGAGCAGTCCGCGGAATCGATCGGCCAGATCATCGAGCGCCGCAGCGTCGCCGGATTCGGCTGCCGCCACGACGGATTCGAGTTCTGCGCGTGTCACCTCGTCGGGGTCGTCGGCGATCCAGGCACGTGCCTGGTCGAGCAGGTGGGCCGTGTCGGTCGTCATCGTCGTTCCTCGCTCGCGTCGGTGATCGATTCGGTGGTCGGCGCCGTCACAGCGCCCGGACGATGCCCGACAGCAACTGCCCACACCGCTCGGCCGCTGCCCGCCCGGCTTCGATGACCTCGGCGTGGTCGAGCGGAGTGGGGCTGATACCCGCCGCCGGGTTCGTGACGAGGGAGATGCCGAGCACCTCGAGGCCCGCGTGACGCGCCGCGATGGCCTCGAGGGCCGTCGACATGCCGACGAGGTCGGCGCCGAGCGTCTTCGCCATGCGCACCTCGGCGGGCGTCTCGTAGTGCGGCCCGGTGAACTGCGCGTAGACGCCCTCGTCGAGCGAGGAGTCGATCGAACGCGCCACGTCGCGCAGGCGCGGTGAGTACAGGTCGGTGAGGTCGACGAACGTCGCGCCCTCGAGCGGCGAGGTGGCCGTCAGGTTGATGTGATCGCTCATGAGCACGGGCGTGCCCGGGCCCCACTCCGGGCGCAGGCCGCCGCACCCGTTCGTCAGCACCACGGTGTCGCACCCGGCCGCCGCGGCGGTACGCACGCCGTGGACGACGGCGCGCACCCCCTTGCCCTCGTAGAAGTGCGTGCGCGTGCCGTAGACGAGGGCGCGCTTGCCACTGCCCTCGATCTCGATCGAGCGCATCTGCCCGCTGTGACCAGCGACGGCCGCCGCGCCGAACCCGGGCACGTCGGTGTTGTCGATCGTCGCCTTGACCTCGCCGATGAGGTCGGCGGTCTGGCCCCAGCCGGAGCCGAGGACGAGCGCCACGTCGTGCTTCTCGACGCCCGTGCGTTCGGCGATGACGCGCGCGGCGTCACGCGCGATCTCGAAGGGATCGACGCTCGGATCGGACAGGGGCGAAGTGGTCTGCTGAGTCACCCCTTCAGGGTACGTGGCGAGGCCGACAACCGGTGCCGACCGCGCGAACGTCCCTGTTGCCGATGCGCCCGCCGACGCACCTGCAGGCGCACCTACCGCCGTGCCCTGCTCGCGCCACATGCATCGACGTGCCCGCGATTCGAAGTCTCTTGACGTCAAGTGATTGGATAGGGGGGTGAGCTCACGGAAGAAGTCTGTCGTCGTCATCGGTGGTGGCCCGGGCGGTTATGAATCCGCGCTCGTCGCCGCCCAGCTCGGTGCGCAGGTCACGGTCATCGACCGTGACGGCCTCGGTGGTGCCGCGGTGCTCACCGACTGCGTCCCCTCCAAGACCCTGATCGCCACCTCCGACTTCCTCTCGCGCTTCGAGGCGGCCGGCCGCCTCGGCGTCGGCTTCGAGGGCAACGAGGAGAACCAGCACGCGCACGCCAACCTGGGCCAGGTCAACGAGCGCATCCTGCGCCTGGCGAAGGCGCAGTCCGTCGACATCCAGGCTCAGCTCGAGAGTGTCGGCGTGCGCATCCGGCGCGGCACCGGCCGCGTCAAGGGCCACGGGTGGGTCGAGGCCGAGCTCACGAACGGCGAGACCGAGGACATCCGCGCCGACGTCATCCTCCTCGCGATGGGCACGACCCCGCGCGTCATGGACACCGCGAAGCCCGACGGCGAGCGCATCCTGACGTGGAAGGACATCTACAACCTCACCGAGGTCCCCGAGAAGCTCATCGTCGTCGGTTCTGGTGTCACCGGTGCCGAACTCGCGCACGCCTACCTCGGCCTCGGCGCCGACGTCACGCTCGTCAGCTCGCGTGACCGCGTGCTGCCCGGCCAGGACGCCGACGCGGCCACGGTCATCGAGAACGTCTTCCGCCGCCGCGGCATGACGGTCCTCAACCGCAGCCGCGCCATGGCCGCAACGCGTGAAGGCGACACCGTCGTCGTGACGCTCGAGGACGGACGCAAGGTCGAAGGCACGCACGCGATCCTCGCCGTGGGTTCGATCCCGCAGACGAAGGGCATCGGCCTCGAGGCCGCGGGCGTCGACCTCACCGACTCGGGCCACATCGTCACCGACCGCGTCTCGCGCACGAGCGCGCAGGGCATCTATGCCGCCGGCGACTGCACGGGCGTATACCCGCTCGCGTCCGTCGCAGCGATGCAGGGGCGCGTCGCCATGCACCATGCCCTCGGCGACGCGGTGCAGCCGCTCAACCTGCGCGGCGTCACGGCCAACATCTTCACCGACCCCGAGATCGCGACGGTCGGCTACAGCCAGGCCGACGTCGAGGAGGGCAAGATCGAGGCGCGCGTCGTCACGCTGCCGCTTTCGACGAACCCGCGCGCCAAGATGCGCAACATCACCGACGGCTTCGTCAAGCTGTTCGCCCGCCCGGGATCGAACACGATCATCGGCGGCGTCGTCGTCGCGCCGCAGGCCTCGGAGCTGATCTACCCGATCGGCATGGCCGTCGCGAACCGCCTGACGGTCGACCAGGTCGCCAACACGTTCTCGGTGTACCCGTCGATGACGGGTTCGATCGCCGAGGCCGCACGTCGTCTGCACAGCAGCGACGTCTTCTGATCCCTCGCCGCACGCGATGACGAGGACGAGCGCGCCCAGCGATGCCGCCTGCGAGAACCCACGCCCGGCGGCGCTGCTCGACGCAGCGACGAGCGTCCTCGCGACGAGTGGGCTGCGTGGGCTGACGCACCGGGCGGTCGATCGTCAGGCGGGTTTTCCCGAGGGCACGTGCTCGGTCAGCTTCCGCACGCGCGCCGCGCTGCTCGCCGGCCTGACGACGCACGTCGGCTCCCGCGTGGCCGTGCAGGTCCGCGCGCTGGGCGAGCAGATCCCGTCCGGCACCGACGACCCGCTCGCCACCGCACCGTTCGCGACGGCCCTGCTCGAACGCTGGGTGACGCAGGACGACGGCGCGTTGATGGTCGCGATCCTCGAACTGTCCCTCGAGTCGCTGCGCACGCCCGAGCTCGCGCCGGCCGTGGGGGAGTGGCGCAGCGAGCTCGTCAGCATCGTCGAGACGATCGTGTGCCGCACCTCGGAGACCGGCGCGCGCTCCGATTCGCGTCTGCGCGCCGAGACGGCCGTCGCGAGCATCGAGGGCATCGTCCTGTCGGCGCTCGCGCAGCCTGCGGAGCGTCGCGGCCCGTACATCGACAAGACGCTGCGCATGGTGCTGCTCGGCACCGCGTCGCCAGAGGACGCGCGCCCCACGCACTGAGCTACGGGCGCACTGAGCTACGGGGCATCGAGCCAACCAGCGTTTCGCGTCCATCGTGAGACGTAGGAACCCGTGAGACGCAGGCGCCCCGGCACGCTCGGCGTGCCGGGGCGTTCGAACGTCGGAGCCGTCAGGCGTCGACGTCCTTGATCTGCGCGAGGACCGTGCCGGCCGTCACCGTCTCGCCGACGGTCGCGGCGAGGCCGCTGACGACGCCCGCCTTGTGCGCGGTGATCGGCTGCTCCATCTTCATCGCCTCGATGACGACGATCGTGTCGCCGGCTTCGACCGTGGTGCCGTCCTCTATGGCCACCTTGACGACGGTGCCCTGCATCGGCGCGGTGAGCGATTCGCCGCTCGCCGCGGCGCCGCCGCCCCCCTTGCGTGCGGCGCGACGCGGGCCGGCCGAGGGGCCCTTGCCCGCTCCGGAACTCACGGCGAGGTCGCCCGGTAGCGACACCTCGAGGCGCTTGCCGCCGACCTCGACGACGACGCTCTGACGTGCGGCCTGCTCGGCGGCGGCCTCGGGCGTGCCGTCGTACGGCGAGATCTGGTTGTCGAACTCCGTCTCGATCCAGCGCGTGTGCACGCTGAACGGCGCGTTGGGGGCGTCGGTGAACTCGGGCGCGAACGCCGGATCCTCGACGACGACGCGGTGGAACGGCAGCACCGTCGGCATGCCCTCGATGACGGTCTCGTCCACCGCGCGGCGCGAGCGCTCGAGTGCTTCCTTGCGGGTGCGGCCTGTCACGATGATCTTCGCGAGCATCGAGTCGAACGCGCCACCGATGACGTCGCCGGAGACGACACCCGAATCGACGCGCACACCCGGCCCGCTCGGCGCCTCGAACTTCTCGACGGTGCCCGGCGCCGGCAGGAAGTTTCGGCCTGCGTCCTCGCCGTTGAGGCGGAACTCGATCGAGTGTGCGTGCGGCGTCGGGTCGTCATAGCCGAGCTCCTCGCCGCGGGCGATGCGGAACTGCTCGCGCACGAGGTCGATACCCGTCACCTCCTCGGAGACGGGGTGCTCGACCTGCAGGCGCGTGTTGACCTCGAGGAAGCTGATGACGCCGTCGGTGCCGATGAGGTACTCGCAGGTGCCCGCACCCGAGTAACCCGCCTCGCGCAGGATCGCCTTAGACGCCCGAAGCAGCTCGGCGTGCTGCGCGTCACTGACGAACGGCGCCGGTGCCTCCTCCACGAGCTTCTGGTTGCGGCGCTGCAGCGAGCAGTCACGCGTCGAGACGACGACGACGTTGCCGTAGTTGTCGGCGAGGCACTGCGTCTCGACGTGGCGCGGGTTGTCGAGGAAGCGCTCGACGAAGCACTCGCCGCGCCCGAACGCCGTGACGGCCTCACGCACCGCCGACTCGTACAGCGACGGGATCTCCTCGATCGTTCGCGCGACCTTGAGGCCGCGTCCGCCACCGCCGTAGGCGGCCTTGATGGCAACGGGCAGGCCGTGCTCCTTCGCGAACGCGACGACCTCGTCCGCGTCGTCGACCGGATCCTTCGTACCGGGCACGAGGGGAGCGCCGGCCTTCGTCGCGATGTGACGCGCCTTGACCTTGTCGCCGAGCGAGTCGATGGCGGCGGGCGACGGCCCGATCCACGTCAGGCCCGCATCGAGGACGGACTGCGCGAACTCGGCGTTCTCCGCGAGGAAACCGTACCCGGGGTGGACGGCGTCAGCGCCGGAACGCTTCGCGACGTCGAGGATCTTGGCGACGACGAGATAGGAATCGCCTGGCGTCGAGCCGCCGAGAGAGTAGGCCTCATCGGCGACGCGCACGTGCAGAGCGTCACGGTCGGGTTCGGCGTAGACGGCCACGGAGGCGATGCCGTCGTCCTTCGCCGCGCGCGCAATACGGACTGCGATCTCGCCACGGTTGGCGATCAGGACCTTGGTGACAGAACTCATGTCCGTGACCTTATCGCCGCGGGGGGTGACCGGCGAGAATACCCGGCGGTAGGTTCCTCAGGCGCCGGGACCGACGTCATCCGAGCGCTCAACGCCGGAATACGAGAGCGCGCGGCGTGGTTGCCGCTGACATGGCTGAGAACACGAACGTCCCCACCGTGACCCTCCAGGCCGGCTCGGCGAGCATCGAGATGCCGCAGTTGGGCTTCGGTGTCTGGCAGGTCGAGAACGACGGCGCATCCGCCGCCGTGCAGGAAGCCCTGAAGGTCGGCTACCGCAGCATCGACACCGCCCGCATCTACGACAACGAAGAAGGCGTCGGGCAGGGCATCGCCGCCTCCGACGTGCCGCGCAGCGACATCTTCCTCACGACGAAGGTCTGGAACGACGACCAGGGGGCCGACTCGACGAAGAAGGCCTTTGACGCGTCCATCGAACGCCTCGGCGGCGAATCGATCCTGCCGCTCGACCTCTACCTCATCCACTGGCCCACGCCAGAGAAGGACACCTACGTCGACACCTTCAAGGCGATGCTCGAACTGCGCGACGCCGGCAAGATCCGCGCCGTCGGCGTCTGCAACTTCGAACCCGAGCACCTGCAGCGCCTCAAGGACGAGACCGGCGAGTTCCCCGCCATCAACCAGGTCGAACTGCACCCCAAGTTCCAGCAGAAGGCCGTCCGCGACTTCTGCGCCGACAACGGCATCGTCGTCGAAGCATGGAGCCCCCTCGGCCAGGGCGGCGACATCCTCACCAACCCCGTGCTCGAAGGAATCGCCGAACGCGTCGGCAAGACCGTCGCGCAGGTCATCATCCGCTGGCACCTGCAGATCGGCAACGTCGTCATCCCCAAGTCCGTGACGCCCGCCCGCATCGCCGAGAACTTCGACGTCCTCGACTTCGAACTCACCGAAGACGACCTCCACGCCATCAGCGACCTCGACGACAAGGACGGCCGCATCGGCTCGCACCCGAACGACCTGAATTGATCGATGATGTGACGAAGCCCCCCGCGAGCAAGCTCGCGGGGGGCTTCGTCACATCGTCGATAAAGTGTTTTCTGCCGCCTCTTCCGGCCAGGCCCTGGCGGGCCTGTCTCGGCGCGACACGGGTTCGTTCGTGGTTGTGGTCACGTAAGCTGAGACCACATTCGAGCAGGCCGCGGGGAGGCAGACGAACCCATGGGTGAGATGTTCGCTGGACGCTACGAACTCATCGACCAGATCGGTGAGGGCGGCATGGGGTCCGTGTGGCGCGTCAACGACCACAAGTCGCGCCGCCTCGTCGCAGCGAAACTGTTGCGCCAGTCCGACGCCGGATCGCTGCTGCGCTTCATGCGCGAACAAGGCATGCGCATCGAGCACAACCACGTCGTCACCCCCCTCGGCTGGGCCGGCGAGGATGGCCGCGTCATCTTCACGATGCCCCTCATCGACGGTGGCTCGCTCAGCGAACTCATCAAGGAGAACGGCGCCCTGCCCTACCCTCTGGTCGCCGAACTCATGCGCCAGATCCTCGACGGACTCGACGCCTGCCACAGCGCCGGCATCGTGCACCGCGACATCAAACCCGCCAACATCCTGCTCGAAGCGACCGGCATGGGCCGCCCCTCGGCGTGGATCACCGACTTCGGCATCGCCGTCAGCGTCGACGCGCCCCGCCTGACGAGCAACGAGATGGTGCTCGGGACGCCCGGCTACATGTCGCCCGAGCAGGCCAAGGGCCACGACCCCGACCCGCGTCAGGACCTGTACTCCGCCGGAATGATGGGCCTGCACATGCTGACCGGCATCAAACCCGGAGCGAGCATCCGTGTCCGCAAGGACGACGTGCCCCCGCGCCCCGAGGGTATCCCCGACTCGCTGTGGAACCTGCTCGTCGCCCTCGCCGATCCCGTCGCCGACCGGCGGCCCGCCAACGCGCGCGACGCCCTCAGCTGGCTCATGCTCCCGGAGAACGCCTGGCAGGAATGGGCGGCCCGCCCGATCCCCGACCGCCTGCCCGAGATGACGACGTCAGGGGAGTTCGTCCGCCTCGAGGCAGGTGCGGCCGCCCGCGCCCTCGACGGGTTCACGGACTCCTCCGCGGCGCCCGCCACGGTCATCGACGGCGCAGCGGTGCACCGTCGCCCCACCGTCAAGGCGTGGATCGCGGCTCCGGCCGCTCTGGCGGCGGCCATCGCGGCAGCGTTCGCGCTCTGGCAGCCGTGGGGCGCGGGCGACGGCGCGTACGACCCGCAGCTCGCCAACACCGGCGGCGTCTGCGCCTACGCCGACGCCGGCACGACCGCCCAGACGACGAGCGGCAAGACCCTCACCTGCACCGAGAAGGACGGCTCGTACTCCTGGCAGGGCTGACGACGGCCGGCAGGACGCGGGCCGGCAAGACGTCGGCCTGCAGCGACAGGCGACGGCTCGAGTGCGTCTGACGGCGTCCGACGAGCGTCAGTGCTTCTCGCGGCGTCGCAGCACGTACCCGAGCCCGACGACCGCGCCGATGCCGAGGACGAGTGCGCAGCCCCACAGCAGCGGGTTGGCCGACGACTTGCCGACGCCGCTGACGTTGCCCGGCTCGGGCTGCTGCACCGCCATCGACGGGCCCGCGTTCGGCGTCCCCGTGACGCGCACGGACAGGACACTGTCGAACTCCGAGGAATCCTGCAGCTTCGGTGTCGACGACGACGGCGTCACGTCGAGCACCACGTAGTACCAGCCCGGGTCGCTGTGCCACTGCAGTGCGTCCGAGCCGCTCGAGTCGACGTTCGCGTTGCCGTAGTCGATCGGCGCAGTGTAGACGCCGAGATCCTTCGAGCCCGAATCCGACGACGACTCGAACAGGTAACCCGACGACGTCCCGGCGCCCGACAGCGTCGCGGAGACGAGGGAGGGGTTGAACATCTGCATCGACAGGTTGAGATCCTGCGACGGGTTGTACGTCGTGCCGTTCTTCGGCGCCTGCCAGCCGAACGACATGCGCTGACCCCACGACAGATGCACGCGGAAGAACATGCGCCGGCCGATGGGCGTCTTCACCGTGTACCCGCCGGGATGCAGGATCGTGGCGTTGGCGAAACCGTCACCGGCCGTCGCCGTCGTGGACGCCTCGAGCGCCTGCGTCGTCATGTCGGGCACCTCGCCCGCAGGCACCTTCACGGTGCCGTTGACGCGGGGCGTGCGCTTCACGGCGATCTGCACGGGCATGGGCGTGGCGTTGTCGCCGTCGATGGTGCGCTTGATCTCGAGCCGATACGACGTCGCGGCCAGGCAGGCGTCAGCGCCCGAACCGAGCGATGACGACGTGCGCGCCGTCTTGGCCTCGTCGACGTTGACGTGCGTCGCGAGCAACCCGGGCGTGCCGCTGCTCGTCAGCGAATCCGAGTCGGAACCGCATGTCGTGGCGCCGTCCACCGTCGTCAGCGTGAGCTGCAGGCCCTGCGAGCCGGAGTCGACGGACCACGCGTTGTCCTTCCAGCTCGCCGAGCCGTTGATGCTGACGCTGAGACGCTCGCCCTCGCCGCGCTTGACCTCGACGTACCGTGACGTCGCGTCGACGGGCAGCGTCGAGGAGTACAGCCCCGGCGCCAGCGGCGTGCCCTGGCCGGAGGCGAGGGACAACTCGACCGCGTGGCCGCCGGGAACGAATGTGTTCGTCGCGGGGTCCTCGCCGTACGCCGGTGCTGCCGCGAAGGCGGCCGCGCACGTCAGTGCCGTCAGCGATGCCGCGACGCGCGAGTTGCCCATCGTGTTCCTCCCCATGAGTTCGTGCGCTGACAGTGTCTCAGGTGATCAGGCGCACGGGGGGCGTAAGCGGCCTTTCGATGCGTCGCCCTGCGCCGGACGCGGTGCGACCAGCTCTCGCCATCAGGGGTTGACGACAGGGCGGCGGATCAGGGTTTCCCCACGCGCCCGTGCGGTGGTCCCTGCTGACCGAGCCAGGTCAGGCTGCCATGTTCCACAGCTCGTGCCACTCGACGCCGACCTCGGCGAGCATCTCGCGCAGCAGCGGCAGACCGAGACCGACAACGGTGTGTGGGTCGCCCTCGATGCGTTCGACGTAGGCGCCCGCGAGGCCGTCGATCGTGAACGCGCCCGCCACCCACAGCGGTTCGCCGGTGGCGACGTAGGCGTCGATCTCCGCGTCGTCGAGGTCGGCGAAGTGGACGATCGTCGACGAGACGGCACCGAACGTCGCGCCGGTGCCCTCGACGCGGTCGTCGACGATCCAGTGACCGGTGTGCAGGGTGCCGCTGCGCCCCCGCATCGCCTGCCAGCGCGCGCGGGCGTCGGCGGTGTCCGCGGGCTTGCCGAGGATCGCACCGTCGAACTCGAGCACCGAGTCGCACCCCAGGATGATGCCGCCGTCCTCGATGAACGCGTCGGGCGTCTCGGCCGGAACCTCGTCCTGCGCGAGGACCGACGCGACGGCCTCGCACTTCGCGTTCGCGAGCAGCAGCGCCACGTCCTCGGCGGCGAGTTCGTCCGGCCCGTCGTGCTGCGCGCGGGCGGCGACGACGGCAGCGTCCTCGTCGACGTCGGAGACGAGGACGAACGGTTCGATGCCGGCGCTGCGCAAGGTCGCGAGGCGGGCGGGGGACTTCGAGGCGAGCACGAGGACGGTCATGGGCTCAAGAATATCGGCGCGGCGAGGCGGGCCGGACGCCCGTCAGCCCGGCAGGTTGTCGACGAAGCACCAGCGCCATTCCTCGCCCGCCTCGAACGAGCGCATGACGGGGTGACCGGTCGCGCGGAAGTGCTTCGTCGCGTGTTGGCCGGCGGAGGAGTCGCAGCAGCCGACGTACCCGCACTCGGTGCACATGCGCAGGTGCAGCCACGTCCGACCCTCTTCCAGGCAGCCCTGGCAGCCGTCGTGCGACTGGGGTGAGGCGTAGTCGCGCGCGGCCTTCTCCAGGTGTTCGCAGCCGCCCTGACGAACCTCCGGCGTGAGCAGCGGGCCTGCATCGCGCAGCCCGGCGTCGCGCTCCTCGGCGGTGACGATCATCGACTCCTCGATGTCGAGCTGCATCATGATGCTGTCGATGACCTCGTGGTCGACGCGGCCCTCGTTACGCATCTCGAGTGCCTTGTCGCGTTCGGCGTTGATCATCTTCTGACGCAGGATGCGGTACTGCTGCGTCGGGCCCATCGTGTCGTTGTTGCCGAGCAGTTCCCACTGCAGGTTCGCGCGGCGCATGCCCTGCTTCTGCAGCGACTTGATGATTGCCTCGGGGGTGTCCGCCAGTTCCGGGTCGTCGGCGAGGGCCTTGCGCATCGCCGCCTCACCGGCATCGACGGAGGCCTGCATGACCTGGGCGCGCGCGAGGGCGTCCTCACGCGGGTCGGGCGCGTTTAGCTTCATGAGGTTGGCGACGCGGCCGAGGGTGAAGCCCTGGATGACGAGCGTGCCGATCGTCACGACGAGCGCGATGAAGACGAGCGACTCGCGGTGCGGCGTCTCGGGCGGCAGCAGGAACACGGCGGCGAGCGTCACCACTCCGCGCATGCCCGCCCAGCCTGCGACGGCGCCCTCGCGCAGGCCGAGGGGACGCGAATCCCAGCGCGAGACCTTGCCGAGCCAGGCCGCCGCGATGATGAACATCGGCCGCACGAGCATGACGGTGACGAGGACGGCGACCGCGTACAGGCTGGTGCGTTCGAGGCCGAGGTCCGACGTTTGGACCTGGTCGATGATCATCGACACCTGCAGGCCGATGAGCAGGAACACCATGTTCTCGAGCAGGAACTGGATCGAGTTCCAGTTCATCCGCGATGCGACCCGCGCCTGCGCCGTGTTGTAGTGCGGCGCCTTGAAGCCGAGCAGCACGCCGGTGACGACGACGGCGATGACACCAGACGCCTTGATCGCCTCCGCCGGGAGGTAGGCGACCCACGGCGTGATGATGCTGATCGCGACGCTCGTCACGGCGTCGCGGATGTGCTTCTGCACGAACTCCACGACGTAGAACGCGATGACACCGATGACGATGCCGCCGAGCGCCGCGATGACGAAGGCGAGGCCGGCCCTGCTCGCCGAGAACGACCCCGTCAGCGCGCTCACGGCGGTGCCGACGGTGACGAGGGCCGTCGCGTCGTTGAAGAGCGACTCGCCCTCGAGGACGGCGACGAGACGTCGCGGCAACCCGATGCGGCGGGCGACGGCGGTCGCGGCGACGGCGTCCGGGGGAGCGACGACACCGCCGAGCGCCATCGCGGCGGCGAACCCGACGGGCATGAGCCACCACGAGACGAGCCCGACGGCGAACGCCGTCACGAGGACGAGCAGGATCGACAGCTGGACGATCTGGAACACGTCGCGCTTGAGATCGATGATCGAGGTGCGGATCGCCGTCGCGTACAGCAGTGGCGGCAGGAACCCGAGCAGGATCACTTCGGAGTCGACGTGGACCTCGGGGACCTGCGGCAGGTACGACGCCACCGCGCCGATGGCGACGAGCAGCAGCGGCGCGGACAGGCCGACGCGGCGCGCGAGGACGGAGACACTGATCGTCGTCGCGACGAGCAGGAAGATGGGAAGAGCGATGTGCACGTCGACATTGTCGCGGATGGCGAGCGGATCCGCCGAATACGTCCGGCCGTCATGCGGGGCTCAGAGGGTGAGGTGACTCAGGGCAGCATCCACGACAGGGCGTGCGCCTGCAGGTAGACGAGCGTGCACAGCACGAGCAGCATGCCGAGCGACCACAGCACGACGGCGCGGAAGATCTTCGACTCCTTGCCCTGCAGGCCGACGGCTGTCGCGGCGATGGCCAGCGACTGTGGCGAGATCATCTTGCCGACGACTCCACCGGAGGTGTTGGCCGCCGTCATGAGGTGCGGGTCGAGCCCGGCCTTCTCCGCGGCCGTCTGCTGCAGCGTCGAGAACAGGGCGTTCGCCGAGGTGTCCGAGCCGGTGACGGCGGTGCCGACCCAGCCGAGCACGGGCGACAGGAACGCGAACCACGCGCCCAGCCCGGCGACGAACGTGCCGATCGCGATGGTCTGACCGGAGAAGTTCATGACGTAGGCGAGCGCGAGCACCGACGCGATCGTCAGCGCCGAGAAGCGCATCGTGTAGAAGCAACGCCCGATCTCCTTGAACGCCTCACCCAGCGTGAGCGGGAAGCGGCCGCCGCCGTCACGCAGGGAGTAGACGATCGCGACGATGAGCCCGGTGAGGAACAGCAGCGTGCCCGGGCTCGACAGCCACTGCAGCGTGTAGACGGTCGAGGAGATCGACTTGCCCTTGGCGTTGACGAGCTCACCGTTGAGGCCCGGCCAGGGAATCTTGACGTCGGTGGCGCTGAGCTTCGCAGGGATGTCGACGCCCAGCTTCCACAGCTTCGCGATGCCGAACACGACGACGACGAGCAGGTAGGGGAGCACGGCCATCCAGATGCGGGAGGCGCTGAGCGCCTCGGCGGGAACGGGCGGTTCGATGTCGAGGCTGCGACGCACGTCGTCGGCGCCCTTGGGCTTCCAGAAGCGCAGCAGGACGATGGCGGCCGCGAGCCCGACGAGCGAGGCGACGACGTCCGTCAACTCGTACGAGAAGTACGTCGAACACCACCACTGCGCGATCGCGAACGCGCCACCGGTGACGAGCGCCGCGGGCCACGCCTGGACGAGCCCGCGCTTGCCGTCGATGATCATCATGAGGAAGAAGGGAACGGCTATCGCGAAGAACGGTGCCTGGTGGCCGACGACGGCACCGATGTGCGCGGGGTCGAGGCCCGTCAGGTTGCCGGCGGTCGTGATCGGGATGGCGACGGCGCCGAAGGCCACCGGCGCCGTGTTCGCGATGAGGCACACGACGGCCGTCTTGAGCGGCTTGAGCCCGAGGGCGAGCACCATCGTCGCCGTGATGGCGACCGGTGCGCCGAACCCGGCGAGGGCCTCGAGAAGGCCGCCGAAGCAGAACGCGATGAGCATGGCCTGGATACGGATGTCGCCGCGGCCGATCGCGTCGAAGATCGAGCGCAGGTCGTTGAAGCGGCCCGAGATGACGGTGACCCGGTAGAACCACAGCGCCATGACGACGATCCACACGATCGGCACGAGTCCGTAGACGGCGCCCTGTGTCGCCGACAGCAGGGCGAGGCCGGCGCGAGCATGACGAAGCCCGGCATCAGTGAGGACCGATGCCGGGCTCGGCCGGGCGGCGAGTGGGTGAGCGACAGGCAGCGTGCGCCGTCAGCCCCCGATGATGCGGGGCGCGCCGCGGTAGGCGCGCACGTGGTTCCACGCCGCGATCTGCGCGTACGCCTTGTGCTTCGGGTTCCGCTCCCCGTCGTACTTGAGCGGGTCGGCCCAGCGTCCGCGCTTGACGAGCGCCGCGGCGGCGTCGCGCTCTGCGCCCTTCGGCAGCAGACGCGCGATGGTCTGCGGCGGCAGGACTGTGTAGACGAGGTCGTCGGACGGCGCCGGCGCGGTGACGGGGGAGTTCTCGGCGAGGTCGCTGACGAGCTGCTCGGCGACGTTCGCCCCCGAACCGGTGGCGTAGTAGCAATTGCGTCCGTAGCGCGGGTTGACCTCGAAGAACTTGACGGAACCGTCACGCGGGTCGCGGATGGCGTCGAGGTTGGCGAAGCCGTGATAGTCGGCCGTCTCGAGGATGCGGCGCGAGGCTTCGACGACGTCGGGCATGTCCTGCACGACCTGGACGTCGGGGATGCCGAGGTAGGCCGGGCGCGGATCCTGCAGGAGCACCCGCGACGTGCGCGCCAGCGTGATCTCGCCGTTCTTCGCGCGGTACATCGTGACCGACAGGATCTCGTCGCCGGGGATGAGATCCTGCGCGAGCATCTCGCCGGTGAAGCCCGCGTCGACGAGGCGGGTGATGAGCGCGTCGAGCTCGTCGCGCGAGTCGACCTCGTACAGCTTCTTCTTGCCGGGCATCGACAAGGCGTTGTGCAGTGCCGAATCGGCGGGCTTGACGATGACCGGGTAGGGGAAGGTGACGTCGTCGGCGCTCGGGCGCCCGGTGGCGAAGTCGAGGACGACGGTGCCCGGCGTCGCGACGCCCGCCTCGGCGCAGACGGCGTTGAAGTGGTTCTTGTCGGAGATGCGCTCGAGCATCGCGGGGCTCTCGTGCGGCACGACGACGTTGGTGCCGAGCGTGTCGCGCTTCGCCGACAACGACTGCACGTAGCCGTCGTTGTTCGTCAGCGGAATGATCGTCAGATCGGGGTTCTCAGCGGCGATACGGCGGATCTCGGTGAGGACGAGGTCGTGGTCGTTGATCGCGGCGAACCCGAGTTCTCGCGTGTCGTGGAACAGCGTCGAGTCGGCCGTCGCGCCCGTCGTGAACGGCACGACGAGGACGCTCGTCAGGCCGTAGCGCTCGTGGAACGCGCGCGCCAGGGCGTAGCCGGAAAGGGTGAAGTCGAGCACGACCGGCAGCACCGCGGGAGTGCCGCCCTGACCCGGCGTCGCACCGCGTGCGGGGCCGGCGACCTTCGCGGCGAGGGCGGCGGCGGCGCACGAGGCGGTGCGCATCGTCTGCGACGGCAGGCTGCGAACGGTGCTCAGACCCTTGCTGCGGGCGTCACGCACGAGCGCCTTGGCCTTCGTCGACGCACGGTACGCGGAGAGCACCTGCGGGCGCACGACGAGATCCCACGGGCCCGGGACGTCACGCGCGCCGTCCTTGCCGAACTTGAGCTTGAAACCGTCGAGCGAGCTGAGCGCGGGCGCGCGGTCGCTGCCGAGACCCATGAAGTCGAACGTCGACGCGCCGCGGCTCTTCACCGCGAGCATGCACTCCCAGACCATGCGGTTGGCAGCGAAGCTCTTGCGGGCGGCCGCGCTCGTCGCGGCGTAGAAGTAGCGCGCCTCGCCGTCGTAGATGGTGACGAGCGCCCACGCGACGACGGCGCCGCCCGCAGAGGTGTCTCGCACCGTGTAGAGGCGGCAGATTTCGGCGCCGAGCTGAGAGAGCATGTTGAAGTAGAACTGTGCGGGACGCAGGTCGAAGTGGCCGCGTTCGGCGGTCTCGGTGAAGACGGGGAAGACCTGCTCGGCGAAGTCCTGTTCGCTGATGCCCGTCTCGTCGGTGAAGACCAGGGCATCGTTCTTGAGCCCGTACCGCAGATCACGGCGGCCGTTCTTCGACATCGACGCCATCAGCTCGTCCTCGCTGAGCGAGAGGTCGAGCACGAGCGTACGGTCGTAGAAGACCTCGATGAGCGGCTCGGTGAGGTCGGGCGCCGCGTGCGTGGCGTGCAGGCGGACGAGTGCCGCCTTGGGGTGCTCGGCCTTGACGTACGCGGCCAGGGCGTCGCGCAGGGCGCGCTCCTCAGCGGCGCTGGGCGCGGCGTGCGTCAGCCAGATCGGGGCGAACTTGCCCCACAGCTGCACCAGCGCGCGGCCGGCGAACTCCGTCAGGCTCAGTGCGGCGACGTGAGCGCCCGCGGCGTCGTGGACGAGCAGGTAGCGCCAGTGACGGCGGCCCGGCAGCGAATCGTCGTAGCGCGCCCACTCGGGCGACTGCTCGACGGGCACGCGCGCGCCCGCGTCGTGGATCGTCCGGACGAACTCGTCAGCACCGACGGCGACGATCGAGTAGGGCGAGGTCGTGGCGAGGCTCGACTGGGTGGGCGACATGGTGGCGTAGCGCTCCGAACGTTGGGGACATCGGCTTGACGCCAGCCTACCGGCGCCCCCGCTTCCACCCCGTCAGGCACGCATGGGCCCGCCCCATCTGCGATTCCCGTCCTCATCTGCGATTTTCGTCCACATTCGCTCAGAGGCGCGAAGGTGGACGCGGTTCGCCGATGGGGGCGGGAATCGCACAGGTGGACAGGAATCGCATAGACGGGCGCGGTTCGCCGATGGGGACGCGAATGGCGAATGTGGATAGCAATCGCAGGTGGGTCAGGGGGCGAGGATGGCGTCGCGCAGGACATCGAGGCCGACGCCGCCGATGTCGAGGGCGCGACGGTGGAAGGCCTTGAGGTCGAAGGCTGCGCCCTCGCGACGACGCGTCTCCTCGCGCAGCGACAGCCACAGGCGCTCGCCGATCGAGTACGACGGCGCCTGCCCCGGCCAGCCGAGGTAGCGGTCGAGCTCGAAGCGCAGGAAGCCCTCGGCCATGTCGGCGTGCGCCGACAGGAATGCCCACGCCTTGTCGTACGTCCAGGCGCCCCCACCAACCTCGGCGGGAGCGTCGAAACCGCAGTGCACGCCGATGTCGACGACGACGCGCGCGGCGCGCAGCGACTGCCCGTCGAGCATGCCGAGACGGGTGGCGTCGTCCGTGTGGAAGCCGAGCTCGTCCATGAGGCGCTCGGCATACAGCGCCCAGCCCTCCGCGTGCCCGGACGTCCACGACCCCATGCGGCGCCACCGGTTGAGCAGGCCCGAGCGGTACATCGTCTGCCCGATCTGCAGGTGATGGCCGGGGACGCCCTCGTGGTAGACGGTCGTCAGTTCGCGCCACGTGCCGAACCGTTCGACGCCCTTCGGCACCGCCCACCACATGCGTCCCGGGCGCGAGAAATCCTCACTCGGACCGGTGTAGTAGATGCCGCCCGACGACGTGGGCGCGATCATGCACTCGATGCGACGCACCGGGTCGGGGATGTCGAAGTGCGTGTCCGCCAGAGCGCTGACAGCGGCGTCGGCGCTCGCCTGCATCCAGGCGCGCAGCGCGTCGGTGCCGTGCAGGGCGTACGCGTCGTCGGCGTCGAGCGCGGCCATCGCGCCCTTGACGCCGGCGCCGGGCGCGATGCGTTCGGCGAGGCGCGACATCTCGTCGGTGATGCGCGCGAGTTCGTCCTGACCCCAGCGGTAGGTCTCCTCGAGGTCGACTCGCGCGCCGAGGAACTCGCGGCTGTGCAGCGCGTACCGCTCACGCCCCACCCCGTCGTGCTCGGGCGCGCGCGGCAGCAGTTCGTCGCGCAGCCGCGCCCCTGCGTCGGCGTAGGCCCGCGCGGCGAGCGCGGCAGCCTCGCGCACCTCGTCCTGCACCGCGCTGGCATCGCCACCACCCTCGACGGCGGCGCGCTCGGCGAGCGAGAGGAAGTACCCGTCGCGTCCGCCGTGCTCGGCGCACTGCTCGCTGCAGAGTTCGATCTGGCGCTGCGCCGCGACGATGCCCTGCGACGCGGCGTGATCGAGCGACGCGAACCACCCGTTGAGCGCCTCGGGGACGGCGCGCAGCCGGTGCGCGATCGTCTCCCAGTCCTCGTCGCTGTCGGTCGGCATGAGGTCGAAGGTGTCGCGCATCATCTGCAGCGGCGACGCGATGACGTTGAGGTCGGCGAGGTCGTAGCCGGCGTCGTGGATCTCCTCGGCGAGCTCGAGGCGCTCCTGCAGCGCGGCGAGCGTCACGGCGTCCACGTCGTCCTGCGCCGACGCGGTGCGCAGCGCCGACAACGTCGAGCGACGCAGATCGGACGCGGCCGCGTAGCCGTCGGGGGAGAAGTCGTCGAGCAGATGATCCTGGCCCGGGATGCCGAGCGCCGTTGCCTCGATCGGGGACAGCGCGACGGACGCGTCGAGGTAGCCGTCCGCGATCTCGTCGAGACGGGTCGTGGCGCGGGGCTCGCTCGAGGTGCTCATGTACCGATCCAACGCGACGCACGACACAGCGCGCAAGTACATTGACGCCCATGACGACGCCGCCGATGAATCCACCTCACCCCGATCCTGACGCCCGGCCCGCTGCGGCGGGTGCGGGGAAGGCAGCGGTAGCGGGGCAGAGGGCGTCGGCCGAGGGCTCGGAGGAGCAGGCGAAATCGACCGCGACGACGGTCGCGTCACCGACATCCGGCTCGGCGGAGCCCGCGAGTTCCACCGCGGCGTCCACGGACTTGGCTCCCACCTCAGCGGCGCAGGCCGACGCCACGTCACCCACCGCAGGTGGAGAGCTCGTCGTCGTCGGTGTCCAGATCGGCCGACCAGAGGTGTGGGATGCGAAGAAGCACCTCACGGGGATGCGCAAGCGACCCGTCGCGAGCATCGGCGTCGCCGACCCCGGCCCGCGCGAGGCGGGTGGGCGCAGCGGCGTCAGCGGTGACCACGTCGGTGATCTCAAGCATCACGGGGGCAGCGAGCAGGCGGTGTACGTCGTCGCGCGTGAGGAGCTCGACCACTGGGGCGCCGAGCTGGGGCGTTCGATTCCCGACGGGGCCTTCGGCGAGAACGTCACGACGCGGGGCGTCCGCGTCGACGACGCCGTCATCGGCACCCGCTGGCGCATGGGCACCGCGCTGCTCGAGGTGACCGGCCCCCGCGTTCCCTGCCGAACCTTCGCCTGGGCGATCGACGAGCCGCGCTGGGTCAAGCGCTTCACCGACCACGGACGGCCCGGCGCGTACACCCGCGTCGTCGAGCCCGGGACGATCACGGCGGGCGACATGGTCGACGTCGTCGACGTGCCCGAGCACGGCGTCACCGTCGTCGACGTGTTCCGCGCCTACACCGGCGGTGCCCGCGCGATCATCGAACGCGTCGTCGCGGCCGGCGTGATGGCGCCGCGCTACCAGGCCAAGCTCGAAGCCAAGCTGCGCTGAGCATCATCGCCCGCAATCGCGTCACCTCTGACGCGATTCCGGGCAACGATCATCCGCCGAAGGCGAGCCTCAGCGCGGCAGGCGCGATTCGGCCCAACTGCGCGGACGGGCGTGGCGGACGTGCGCGGGGCGTCCCCACATGGAACGCACCGGGGCGGATGATTCAGTGCCCGACGCCGCAGCCGCTCGCGCCAGGACGACAGCAGTGACGGCGGCGATCTCCTCGTCGGTCGGCGCGCCGCTGACGAACCGGATCGTCGGGCGCGGGCTCTCGGTTGCCTCGCTCACAGCGGGATGTTTCCGTGCTTCTTGGGCGGCAGGTCCTCGCGCTTGTGACGCAGCGCCCGCAGCGCCTTGACGACCTGGACGCGCGTCTCGTGCGGCGGGATGACCGCGTCGACGTAGCCGCGGTCGGCTGAGATGTACGGGTTGGCGAGCGTGTCCTCGTACTCGGCGATGAGCTGCGCGCGACGCTTCTCGACGTCCTCGGCGCTGCCGTTCTCGGCGACCGCCGTCAGCTCCTTGCGGTACACGATGTTGGCCGCGCCCTGCGCACCCATGACGGCGATCTGCGCCGTCGGCCACGCGAGGTTGACGTCGGCGCCGAGGTGCTTGGACCCCATGACGTCGTACGCACCGCCGTACGCCTTGCGCGTGATGACGGTGACGAGCGGCACCGTCGCCTCCGCGTAGGCGTAGAGCAGCTTCGCGCCACGGCGGATGATGCCGCCCCACTCCTGGTCGGTACCGGGCAGGAAGCCGGGCACGTCGACGAGCGTGAGGATCGGGATGTTGAACGAGTCACAGAAGCGGATGAAACGCGCCGCCTTCTCGCTCGCGTTGATGTCGAGCGTGCCGGCGAGCTGAGCCGGCTGGTTTGCGACGATGCCGACGCTGTGCCCCTCGACGCGCGCGAGCCCGCAGATGATGTTGGGTGCGAACAGCGGCTGCACCTCGAGGAAGTCGGGGCCGGAGCCCGCATCGTCAGGATCCGCGGGGTCGACGACGGCGGCGATGACGTCGTTCATGTCGTAGGCGAGGTTCGCCGAATCGGGCACGAGCGTGTCGAGCGCGCGGTCGGCGTCGGTGATCTCGAGGTCGGCGGTGACCTCGAACGAGGGCCCCGGGTCCATGTTGTTGCTCGGCAGGTAGCCGAGCATCGCCTTGACGTACTCGATCGCGTCGTCCTCGTCGCTCGCCATGTAGTGCGAGACGCCGGAGCGCGAGTTGTGCGTGTGCGCGCCGCCGAGCTCCTCGAAGCCGACGTCCTCACCCGTCACCGTCTTGATGACGTCAGGGCCGGTGATGAACATGTGCGACGTCTGATCGACCATGACGGTGAAGTCGGTGATCGCGGGGGAGTAGACGGCGCCACCGGCGCAGGGGCCCATGACGAGCGAGATCTGCGGGATGACACCGCTCGCGTGCACGTTGCGACGGAAGATCTCGGCGTAGAGACCGAGCGCGACGACGCCCTCCTGGATGCGCGCGCCGCCCGAGTCGTTGATGCCGATGACGGGTGCGCCGAGCTTCATCGCGAGATCCATGACCTTGCAGATCTTCTCGCCGAAGACCTCACCGAGGGAGCCGCCGAAGACCGTGAAGTCCTGACTGAACACGCAGACCGTGCGCCCGTCGACCGTGCCGTAGCCGGTGACGACGCCGTCACCGTAGGGGCGGTTCTTGTCCTGCCCGAACTGCGTCGAGCGGTGACGCGCCAGGGCGTCGAGTTCGACGAACGAGCCCTCGTCGAGCAGCCGTTCGACGCGCTCACGAGCCGTCAGCTTGCCCTTGGCGTGCTGCTTCTCCACCGCGCGGGCCGAACCGGCGTGCACCGCCTCCTCCGTGCGGTTCGCCAGATCCTTCAACCTTCCGGCCGTGGTGTGCAGATCGAGGGAGGTGTCCGGGGGCACGTCGTCGAGCGTCATGGGCGACAGCCTAACCTTGTCACGTGACCTCGAACACGAACTCGTCAGTAGCCTTTTCGCCAGGGATGGCGCGGGATCTGCGTGCCGACGGGTGGGCTCGCGTCGACCTGTTCGACGAGGTCGATTCGACGAATGTGGTCGCCCTCGACACCGCCGAGCGCTGGCACCTCGTGGCCGCCCATCGCCAGCGCGCCGGGCGCGGACGCCTCGATCGGGCCTGGGTGACGCCCACGGGCGCCGCCGTCACCGTCTCGATGACGCTGCCGCTGCCACGGGACGCGGCGACGTGGGGTTGGGTGCCGTTGTTCGTCGGTGACGCCGTGCGCGCCGCCCTCGCGCAGCTGGCCGACGAGCGCGGGGCGGACGTCGAGTTCGTCACGAAGTGGCCCAACGACGTCCTGGTGTGGGATGACGACGGCGTCGAGAGCGGCGCCGACGCCGACGCCGGCCCGGGCACCGGCGGGGCGAGCGGCGACTGGCGCAAGGTCGCCGGCGTCCTGTGTCAGGTGGCGTCGGGCAACCTCGTCGTCGCGGGCGTCGGGGTGAACGTGGCTCAGCAGCGCGGCGAGTTGCCCGTCGACACGGCGACGTCGACGTCACTCGTCGGGTTGGACGCCGCGCGTGACGAGGTGCTCGCGGCCGTCGCTGCGCACGTCGCCCGTGCCGCGCGTGCCTGGTGCGAACCCGTGGCGCTCGCGGCCGCCCGCGAGAGCGTGCGTCGACACTGTCGCACGATCGGCAGCCTCGTCGACGTGCACACCCCCGACGGCAAGGTGGCGCGGCGGCGAGGCGTCGGCATCGACGACGGCGGGCGGCTCGTGACGACCGTTCCCGGTGCGCGTCCAGGCTCAGCGCCTACGATGGCGTACTCGGTGGCGGACGTCGTGCATGCCCGCCTGGGCGGCCGCGCGGAGGCCGGCGAGCCACACGGGCGGAACGCCGACGAGTGATCGGTACGAGGCAGAAGGCGAGACGTGATGGCTGACCCGGTGTCCCACCTCGATTCCGACGATTCGATGTTCATCGACGCGGTCGAGCGACGCCTCATGGGCGCGCCGCGCCGCTACAAGCGCCGTGACCTGTCGACGCACGCCGGGGTCGACGCCGACGACACCCGTCGCGTGTGGCGCGCTCTCGGTTTCGCCAACTCGCGTGAGGCGGACGTCGCGTTCTCCGACACCGACCTCGACGCCCTGCGCGCGGTGTCCGCGATGACGGCCGCGCACGATCTCGACGTCGACACCCTCCTCGGGCTGGCGCGTGCGCTGGGGCGCACGACCGATCGACTCGCGATGTGGCAGGTGCAACTCGTCGTCGACATGCTCGCGCAGCGTGACGGCGGCCCGCGCGGCGGCAAGCCCCTCGCCCGCGCCGCAGCGGAGGAGATGGCGAGCCTCGTCGACGACCTCGAGCCGTTGCTCCTCTACGTGTGGCGCCGCAACGTCGGCGTCGCCCTCGCGCGCCTGCTGGCAGACGCGCAGCCCGAGACGCACCTCGGTGTCGTGCGCACCGTCGGTTTCGCCGACCTCGTCTCCTTCACGCGCCTCGCGCGTCAGCTCAGTGAGAGTGATCTCGCGGCGCTCGTCACGCGGTTCGAGGCGGTCGCCTCGGACATCGTCAGCGAGCACGGGGGCGCCGTCGTCAAGACGGTCGGTGACGAGATCCTCTTCTCGCACCAGGACCCGGAGGGCGCCTCGCGCATCGCGCGTGCGCTCAAGGAGATGTCGGAGGTCGACGACCTGCTGCCGCAGATGCGCGTGGGCCTGTCGACGGGTCGCGTGCTCGCGCGTCTCGGCGACATCTACGGCACGACGGTCAACCGCGCCGCACGCCTGACGAACGCCGCCGCGGCGAGTCAGATCCTCGTCGACGAGGCAACGGCCGACGCGCTGCGTCACGACCCGGAGTCGACGCTGCGCGCGCACGAACCGTTGGAACTCGCGGGTATCGGCCTCAGCGCGGCCTGGATCCTGCTCTGACGGACCTTTCTGAAGCACTCTGCTCAGGACGAATCCTGCTGGACGGATCGGGCGTCGGACGCCTGCGGGTGAACGCCAGGTGACGATTCGGCGACAAAGCCCTGCTGTATACATTTCTGTCAAGTCGGCTGGATGGGCAACTGACAATTCGTCGGTCCGCAAGGCACCGCAGGGTATGCCGGGCTGCCTATAGTCGTGCTCATGAACGACGTCCTGGTCGCCCGCGGGGGTTTCGGCGACGACACGGCTCTCATGCGCATGAGCCACGCAGCACACCTCTCGGTCCGCACCGTGGAGGGCACGCTCGAAACCGTGACGCCCGAATCCGTCGGAACGGCGACCGCGTGCATCGTCTTCGCGGCGAACTGCCGCCGCGTCGACGGCGACGCCGACCTGGGCGGCGGCGCCACGGCCGCGCCCGACGGGGTGCGCGAGAGCGCCGCCGCCGTGCGCACCTCTTCCCGCCGGCATCCGGGTGTGGCGTTCGTCGCCGTGCTCGACGACGCGGCGCTCGTCGGGGACGTCGAACGCGCGGCCGCGACCGTCGCGCTGCTCGACGCGGGGGCCGACGACGTCATCTCGTGCGCGATCACGCCGGCGGAGCTCGAAGCGCGGGTCAGCGCCGCGGTGCGCCGGGTCAACCGGGCGCATGGCGGACCGCGGCTGGTGGCGAACGCCGTCGAGGGGAGCCCACCCCACGTGGACGCGGCGCGGCGCGAGCTCGTCGGCGCCAGCGGGCGGGCGGTGATGACCGCGAAGGAAGCCATCATCATGGGGGTGCTCGTCGGGCGGCATGACGTCGTCAGTCGCGCAGAGTTCGAGGCGGCGCTGTGGACGGGCCAGTGGCGTGGCACACCCAAGGCGGTCGACATGCACATCGCCAAGCTGCGCCCCAAGCTGCGGGTCGCGACGGGCGGGCAGTGGCAGATCGAGACGGTGCGCGGCGCGGGCTTCGTCCTGACGCGGCGCGAGGGCGAGGCCCTCGTGTCGGTGGGGGTGGGCCTCGCCCACCCGGCGACGCCCGCCTGACGGCCGCGCCACGCGCGTGATGAATCCGCCGGATAATCTTGGCGCGTGAACCAACCCCAGCCCCATGCGCGCAACGCCGCCAAGCCGGACGCTGCGACGCCCGACACCCAGCCCGCCCGCGAGGCGCGCCGCGCGCCGGGCGGATTTCCCGTCGTCGGCATCATCGGCGGCGGCCAGCTCGCCCGCATGTGTGCCGCCCCCGCGGCCGAGCTCGCGCTGACGCTGTCCGTCTTCGCCGAATCAAACGACGCCGCAGCGGCGCTCGTCGTCCCGCATGCGCCTGTCGGTGACTACCGCGACGCCGAGCAGGTGCGCGAGTGGGCACGCGGATGCGATGTCGTGACGTTCGATCACGAGCACGTGCCCGCCGGCGTCCTCGCCGCCCTCGAGGCCGACGGCGTCGCGCTGCACCCGCGCCCGAGTGCGCTGCGCTTCGCCCAGGACAAGCTCGCGATGCGTCAGCGCCTCAGCGACCTCGACGTGCCGTGCCCCGCCTGGGCTCCCGTTTCCACGAGCGACGAGTTGAGCGCGTTCGGCGAACAGCACGGCTGGCCGCTCGTGCTCAAGACCCCGACGGGCGGGTACGACGGCAAGGGCGTCATGCTCGTGCGCACCCCCGACGACGCGGACGCCTGGTTCGCGCAGGCTGACGGCGCGCCGCTGCTCGCGGAGGAGGCCGTCGCGTTCGAGCGGGAGATCGCCGTCATGATCGCGCGCAGCCCGAGCGGCCAGGTCGCCGTGTGGCCCGTCGTCGAGACCGTTCAGGTCGACGGCATCTGCACCGAGGTCCTCGCCCCCGCCCCGGACCTGAGCGACGACGCTGCCGAACGCATCACCTCCGCCGCCATCACGATCGCGCGCGAACTCGACGTCACGGGCGTCATGGCCGTCGAGCTGTTCGACCTCGGCGGCGGCGAGTTCGTCGTCAACGAGCTCGCGATGCGCCCGCACAACTCGGGACACTGGTCGATGGACGGCTCCGTCACCGGTCAGTTCGAGCAGCACCTACGTGCCGTCCTCGACCTGCCCCTCGGCGACACGCGCGCGCGGGCACCGTGGACGATCATGGGCAACGTGCTCGGCGGCGAGTACGAGGAGTTGTACCCCACCTACAGGCACCTCATGGCGCGTGATCCCGGCCTCAAGATCCACCTCTACGGCAAGGGTGTGCGCCCCGGCCGCAAGATCGGGCACGTCAACGTCTTCGGCGACGACCTCGTCGGCCTGCGCGCACGAGCCCGCCACGCCTGTGACTACCTCCAAGGAACGGTGACCAAATGAGCGACGCGACCACCCCCGACGTGACGACGAACGCTGCGGGTTCGGCGACCCCGGCTACGAGCTCGACGAACCCCACGAGCGCGACGCAGCCGGCGAAGGCGCCCGTCGTCGGGCTCGTCATGGGCAGCAACTCGGACTGGCCGACGATGTCCGCGGCCGCCGACGTCCTCGACGAGTTCGGCATCGGGTACGAGGCCGACGTCGTCTCGGCGCACCGCATGGCGCACGAGATGGTCGAGTACGGCACCCGCGCCGCGGAGCGCGGCCTGCGCGTCATCATCGCCGGCGCCGGGGGAGCGGCGCACCTGCCGGGCATGCTCGCGTCGGTCACGACGCTGCCCGTCATCGGGGTGCCCGTGCCGCTGAAACACCTCGACGGCATGGACTCGCTGCTGTCGATCGTCCAGATGCCCGCCGGCGTGCCCGTCGCGACGGTCTCGGTCGGTGGTGCGCGCAACGCGGGCCTGCTCGCGGCGCGCATCCTCGGCGTCGGTGACTCGGACGAGGCGTGTCGCATCGCCGCCCAGATGATGCAGTTCCAGGCGAGCCTGCGCGACGAGGCCCACGCCAAGGGCGAGGCGCTGCGCCGCGAGGTCGCCGAACGTCAGGCCTGAGTACCCCGATGTTGCCCGGGCCTGGCGGCGCCGACGCCCCGAAACCCGGGCAACATCGACGGAGAGGGGCTGCCGCCGCGACGTACTGGCGGGTAGCATGCCGGTATGGCTGCTAACCCTGACTTCGACCTCTACAAGATCTCCGAGGAGCACGAGGCGCTCCGCGAGGCCATCCGCCCCGTCTGCGAGAACAAGATCGCGCCGCACGCGGCCGACGTCGACGACAAGTCGCGCTTCCCGCAGGAGGCCCTCGACGCCCTGATTGAGGCCGGCATGCAGGCGCCGCACGTCGACGAGCAGTACGGCGGCATGGGCATCGACGCCCTCGGCACGTGCATCGTCATCGAGGAGGTGGCCCGCGTCTGCGCGAGCTCCTCGCTCATCCCGGCCGTCAACAAGCTCGGCTCCATGCCCGTCATCCTCGGCGGCGGCGAGGAGATCAAGGCGAAGTACCTACCGAAGCTCGCCTCCGGTGAGGCGATGTTCTCCTACGGTCTGTCCGAGCGCGAGGCCGGTTCCGACACCGCGTCGATGAAGACGAAGGCCAAGCGCGACGGCGACCACTACGTCCTCAACGGCCAGAAGTCGTGGATCACGAACGCCGGCGAATCCGAGTTCTACACCGTCCTCGCCGTCACCGACCCCAACGGTGAGCGCGGGCGCAACATCTCCGCGTTCGTCGTCGAGAAGAGCGATGAGGGCTTCAGCTTCGGTGAGCCCGAGCGCAAGCTCGGCATCAAGGGTTCGCCGACGCGTGAGCTGCACTTCGACAACTGCCGCATCCCCGCCGACCGCATCGTCGGCGCCGAGGGCGAGGGCCTCAAGATCGCGCTGCGCACCCTTGACCACACGCGTGTGACGATCGGTGCGCAGGCCGTCGGCATCGCGCAGGGCGCGCTCGACTACGCCGTCGGCTACGTCAAGGAGCGTCAGCAGTTCGGCAAGGCCATCGCCGAGTTCCAGGCCATCCAGTTCATGCTCGCCGACATGGCGATGAAGGTCGAGACGGCCCGTCAGATGGTCTACGTCGCGGCCGCGAAGTCGGAGCGTCAGGACGCCGACCTGTCGTTCTTCGGCGCCGCCGCGAAGTGCTTCGCCTCCGACGTCGCGATGGAGGTGACGACCGACGCCGTCCAGCTGCTCGGCGGCGCCGGCTACGTCAAGGACTTCCCCGTCGAGCGCATGATGCGCGACGCGAAGATCACGCAGATCTACGAAGGCACCAACCAGATCCAGCGTCTCGTCATGGGCCGCGCGGTGCTCAAGGGCTACTGAACCCAGCCCTGACGACGAGTGCGGGCCGCAGCTGACCTCAGCTGCGGCCCGCACTCGTCCTCCGTGCCTCGCGCGCTACGACGACGCACCGATATTCGTCCTCACGGGGCGACCCGGTGTCCTGCCGGCCGCGTCACGGAGACGAGTGGCGTCAGTTGGAGACGACGAACCGCTTGTTCGAATGCCGGGGGTTCTCGAGCTCGTCGATGATCGCGACGGCCAGATCCTGGCTCGAGACGCTCACGCCGATCATGTGGTCGTCGGACGTCTCATAGTGGCCTGTGCGCTCGCCGGGGGCGAGGACGGGAGCGGGGGAGACAATCGTCCAGGTCGGTTCGGGCGAACCGTCCCGGAACATCGCGAGGGCCGTGCTCGCGGCCTCCGCCTCGGGACGGAAGTCGGCGGGGAAATCCTCGCCCTCCAGCAGCGGACGGCCGTTCGCGTCGAGCGAGCTACCGGCGCCGCCGACCATGAACAGGCGGGCCTCGAGCGGGGTCGCCGCAAGACGCTCGTGCGCCGCGAGCCACGCCTCGGCGCTCGTCGAGCGTGCGGGCGGCACCGAGACGACGACGGCGTCGACGTCCTTCGCGAGGCGGACGACGGCGTCCGTGTCCTCGATCGAGGCGACGACGTCACCCGCACCGGGCCGCGTCGACACGCTGACGATCTCGTGGCCCCGCGAGCGACCCTCACTGACGATGGCCGAGCCGAGCATGCCCGCGGCGTCGAACACTGCGATCTTCATGGTGATCTCCTTCGTGGGGATGAATGACAGCACCAACCACCAGTCGGGATGGATTGTTCCCCGCCGGCCGACGACGCGCCTCGTCGTCCCACCGCTCTCAGGGCGACACCGACAGACGAGGGTGGCCCCACCCCGAGCGGGGTGAGGCCACCGTCACGAGGTTCAGTTCGCCGTCGTCTTCTTGACGAAGGAGGAGGTGTCGCCGTTCTCCTTGATGGCCTTGAACAGCTCGGCCGAACGCGTCGCGTCCCATTCGACGGCCTCGCCGGCGGGGGTGGGCAGCGCCGCGTTGCCGATGGGCACGACGACAGAGTTGCCGCCGTCTCCGGAGAACTTCTTGAGGTTCCACATCGTCCGCAGGCCCTGCATCATCGACATGCCCTTGTCGACCGTGAGCCCCTGCGCGCCCGATTCGCCGAGGCCCTTGAGCCTCCACGGCACGAGCAGGTTGGAGGGCGAGCTGATCTCCTTCATGAGCGCCGCGAGGAACTGACGCTGACGCTTGGCGCGCCCGAGGTCGCCCTCCGGGTCGGAATAACGGGCTCGCACGTACCCCAGGGCCGTCGGCCCGTCCATCTGCTGGCACCCCTTCTTGAGGTTGATGTGGGCCTTGGGGTCGTCCATGTCGCGGGCGACACAGATGTTGACACCGCCGACGGCGTCGACGACGGAGGCGAACCCGCCGAAACCGATCTCCATGTAGTTGTCGATGTGGATGCCGGTGTTCGTCTCGATCGTCTTGACGAGCAGCTGCGGGCCGCCGATCGAGAACGACGCGTTGATCTTGTTCTTCGCGTGCCCCGGAATGGAGACGTAGCTGTCGCGCGGGATCGACATGAGGGTCGGCTTGTCGCCGCCCGTGTGCAGGATCATGATCGAGTCGGTGCGCTGGCCCTCCGCGTCACCCGTGCCGAGCTTCTTCTTCTGCTCGGTCGTGAGGCCACTGCGCCCGTCTGATCCGACGATGAGCGTATTGTGGCCCGCGCCCGAATCGGCGAGGTGCTCCGAGGGGATCGCGTCGACCTTCTGCACCTTGCCCCACGCGGACATGCCGGCCCAGACGAGGCCGCCGACCCACAGCAGGAGCAGCACGAGCACCCCTGCGACGATCTTCTTGCCGCGCCCGAACCGGCCGCGTGGACGAGGCGGTTCCTCGCCCGAGTCGCCCGGCCCGCCGGGGCCACCCTGTGCGCCGGGGCCGCCCTGTCCGACGGGGCCGCTGGCTTCGGCGGGTCCGTGAGGGCCGCCAGGACGGAGGTCGCGGTGGGGGCCGCGCTGGGCGTCGATGTCACGGACATTGGGCCCCACGCCGGCGGCGCGAGCGTGCCCGGACGCGGCGGCGCCCGCGGCCCCGGCCGCCGCAGCACCTCCGATGACGCGACGTCGTCCGCCCTGGCGGGGGGCACCCTCCTGCGGCATGGCGCGCGTGGAGTCGCGGCCCGGGGCATCTTCCTGCGGCATGGCACGGGTCGAGTCGCGGTCCGGGGCGTCGGGTGAGGTGCGGCGGCGCTCGTCGGCGGAGGCCGCCGAACCTGCGGCTGCAGCACCTGCGCCCGCCGAACCCGCGGCTGCAGCACCTGCGCCCGCCGAACCTGCGGCTGCAGCACCTGCGCCCGCCGAACCCGCGGCTGCAGCACCTGCGCCCGCCGCGGCAGCGCCCCCGGGCCGCCTCGGAAGACGCCCCGCCGGGCGGCCGTCACCGGTGCGGGCGTCGCCGTCACGGCGCTCGCCGATGCGAGCCTCGGTAGGGCGGGCGTTCGAGGCGCGGGGATCGCTCCCACGGCCTGCGGGGCCCGCGTTGTCGCGCCGCGCGCCGCGCACGGGGATCGCCTGGGCTCCTGCGACGTCCTGGTTTCGGGGCGTGCCGCCGGGCGTCGGGCGTCTCTGCGGCGGACGCTGCTCCTGTGGGTGGGGACGTCGGGCGCCGGCGTCACGGGGTGCGGCCGGCCCACGGTCGACATCGGGCGCGCGACGGGGTGCGTCGGGCCGCCGCTGAGGTTGTTCGGCCCCGCGGCGGGGACCTTCGTCGTCGCGCGGTGCGTCACCCGCGCGTGGTGTGTCGGCGCGCTGCGGCATCGCGCGTCGATTGCCCTTCGAACGGCGCGTGTCGACGACGAACGCGTCGTGCTCGTGAGGGCCGCCATGCCCGTCGGGGCGGGGGCGGGGCTGACGAGGTTCACGGGGATCATTCGGCTGCGGCACCCCTCGAGGTTAGACAACGGCGCTGTGTTTTTCGGGGCAGCGCCACGCGGGGCGAGCAGGTCGGGGCCCCGCCGCCCGTGCCCGGGCCCCCGGTAGGCTGACGAACGCATCCGCGCCGCCGCGGGCCCAGGACGGGGCCGCCGACGGCGCACCGAGCTCGATCAGGAGACGTCGTTCCGTGTCAGATGAGCATTCGCACGCCGCACAACCGGCCGGAGCCGACGACGGGGAACGTCGCGGCATCTCCGTCTTCATGCCGATCCTCGACGAGGAGAAGCACCTCGCCGAGTCGGTGCGCGCCATCCTCGCGCAGGAATACGACGGCCCACTCGAGGTCGTCCTCGCCATCGGGCCGTGCCACGACCGAACGTGGGACGTCGCGCGCGAGCTCGCAGACGCCGACGATCGCATCACCCTGGTCGAGAACCCCACGGGCCGCACGCCGGACGGCCTCAACGCCGCGCTCGCTGCGACGCGCCACGACATCCTCGTACGCGTCGACGGCCACGGCATCCTCTCGCCGGGCTACCTGCGCACGGTCGAGCGGCTGCTCGCCGAGACGGGCGCCGCGAACGTCGGCGGCATCATGGACGCCGAGGGAACGACCGACTTCGAGCAGGCCGTCGAATGCGCGATGAAGTCGAAGATCGGCGTCGGGGGCGTGAAGTTCAAGCAAGGCGGTGACGCCGGCGCGGTCGAGACCGTCTACCTCGGCAACTTCGCGCGCGAGTGGATCGAGCGCGTCGGGATGTATGACCCGCGCTACACGCGGGCACAGGACTGGGAGATGAACTACCGCATCCGCCGCGCGGGCGGCACCGTCTGGTTCACCCCCGAACTGCGCGTCACCTATCGTCCGCGGGCGAGCTTCAAGGCGCTCGCCAAGCAGTACTTCGAGTACGGCATGTGGCGTCGCGTCGTCGCGCGTCAGCACAAGGGGTCGATCAACCTGCGCTATCTCGCGCCGCCCGTCGCGGTCGTCGGTGTCGTCGGGGGTGCTGCGCTCGGCGCGTTCTGGCGCCCGGCGCTCGCAGCGCCGCTCGGGTACGCGGCCCTCGTCACCGCCGGAGGCGTGCACGCGGCGCGCGGGCGCGACGCGGCCGTCGTCGTCCGCATGCCGGCCGTGCTCGCGACGATGCACCTGGCCTGGGGCCTGGGCTTCCTCACCTCCCGCGTCGAGCTCGAACCCGCCGAACCGGGGCAGGCCCCGCGAGCCTGAGCGAACTCCCAGCGCGTGCTCGGTAGGCTGAGATGCCTGCGTCGTGGCACCGCCAGGTGCCGCTGCCCTCGAGCCGGTGGGCGAACCAGCTGGTCAGCATGAAGGAAGACATGAACTCATCGAACCGCTTGGCGCGGATCTGGGACCATCGAGCGACGCTCGACACCCTCGTCCGACGTGACCTTCGCGTGCGTTATTCGCGCTCGGCGTTGGGTTACCTCTGGACCCTGATCGACCCCCTCGCCATGGCGCTGGTCTACTCGTTCGTCTTCGGCGTCATCTGGGCGAGCAACCCCTCACCGGGTGAGCCGATGGCTCAGCGGTTCAAGAACACCGACGGTGTGCCGATCGTGCTCTTCATCGTCGCTGGCATGCTCGCCTGGAACTGGTTCAACAACGTCATCAACGAGAGCGCGCGAGCGCTCTACGCGGAGCGGTTGCTCGTCCGCTCGACGAACCTTCCGCGCGAGTTGTGGGTGGCGCGCGTCGTCATCTCCAAGGGCATCGAGCACCTGCTGTCGCTGCCGATCCTCATCGGCTTCATGCTCTTCTACTGGGCCAAGGGGGAGGTGCAGGTCAGTTGGGAGCTGGTGTACTGGCTCCCGGCGCTGCTCATCGAGTTCATCCTGCTCATGGGGATGGGCCTCGTCATCGCTCCGGTCGCGGCGCTCGTCGACGACTTCATCCGGATCGTGCGCATCATCCTGCGCGTGCTGTTCTACCTGACACCCATCATCTACTCGATCCATCTGCTCGCCGAGAAGGCCTCGCAGCACGGGTTCGGCTGGGCGATGACCCTCATGCAGATCAACCCGCTCACCGGCATCATCGACATGTACCGGGCGGGCTTCGTCAGCGAGCACGGCCCCGACTGGCACAGCTGGATCTTCGCCTTCGTCCTCTCGCTCGGGTGGCTCGCCTTCGGCTCGTGGGTGTTCCGCAAGCTCGAGCCCGCGATCCTCAAGGAGATCTGAGATGCCCGTCGAATGGCAGACCCCCGAGGGCAAGCCGGTCATCGAGGTCGACGACCTGGGCGTCGAGTTCCTCAAGGGCCGCAAGCGCAACCTGTCGCTGCGCGAGATCATCTACAAGCGCAAGACCTCCTACGACAAGGAGACGTTCTGGGCGCTGCGCAACGTCTCGTTCGACGTCGGCCGTGGGGAGGCCGTCGGTCTCGTCGGGGCCAACGGTGGCGGCAAGTCGACGTTGCTCAAGATGATCGCCGGCACCTTGCTTCCCGACGAGGGCTCAGCGCGCATCCACGAGGGCGTCGCCCCGATGATCGAACTCACCGGTGGCTTCATCGGCGAGTTGTCGGCTCGCGAGAACATCTACCTCATGGCCGGCCTGCACGGCATGAAGAAGGAGACGGTCGACGAGCGATTCGACGACATCGTCAAGTTCGCCGGGCCGCAGGTGCAGCGGGGGCTCGACCTGCCGTTCCGCCACTTCAGCTCCGGCATGCAGGTGCGGCTAGGCTTCTCCGTCATCACGCAGCTCGACGAGCCCATCCTCCTCGTCGACGAGGTGCTCGCCGTCGGCGACCGTGCCTTCCGCGAGCAGTGCTACGAGCGGATGGAAGGGCTTCTCGCCGAGGGACGCACGCTGTTCCTCGTCAGCCACTCCGAAGGTGACCTCACGCGCTTCTGCACGCGCGGCATCTACCTGCAGGGCGGCACCCTCGTCGGCGACGGGCCGATGAAGGAGATCATCGACCGTTACAACAAGGATCTCGACGCCGGCGTCAGCTGACCTACCTGCGATTCCCGTCCCCATCGGCGATCTTCCTCCACATTCGCGAATCGCGTCCACCTTCGCGATTTCCGTGCACCTCGGCGAAGTTCGTCCACCTTTGTGCACGCCTGGCGACGACGCCTCATCGAGGCTGCGCAGACTCCTGCTCCAGCAGGCGCGCCAGGTCAGCGGCCTCCATGTCGCCTCGCACGAGCACGACGCTGCCGCCGCCCGCCAGGACGCCGGCGAGAAGCTCCGGCGACGGCGAGGCCAGGAAGTGCCGGCCGGCGTCGGTGAGTGGCGTCGTGAGGTCGGCGTACGACGTTTGACGCTCGTCGCCGGCGCCCGTCACCACGGTCAGCGCGGCGGCCGTCGACGCCGGGACGTCGAACGGGGTGAACACGTCGCCGAAGGTGCTGAGCTCCTGCGCCTCATCGATCGCATCGGTTGGCAGGGGAGCGGACGATCGACGCGCCAGCATCGCGAGCGTGACGACGACGATGTCGCTGTCGACCTCGTCCGCAGGGTTCGAGGTGACGAGCACGTCGGCCTCCCGCACGATGGGGGCAGACGGCAGGGCGCCATCGTCGTCGTCGGCATCGACGAAGACGGCCTGCGCTCCGAGCGACCACACGGCGAGGCACCAGTAGGCCGTGCGCCAGTGAGCAGCGGGCAGGTGCACGATGACGCTCGAGGACGCGTCGACGTCGAGCTCCTCGCTCAAGAGGTTGGCGGCCTTGCTCACCCAGTTCGTCAGCACCTTGGCCGACAACTCGATGCGTTCACCCTGCGTGGGGCCGGGCGTGCGTTCGTAGAACGTCACCCGTGGTGCCGTCTGATCCGTCGCGACGAGGTGTTCGAGCACCTGCCACGGGGTGCGGGTCGTCATCAGGACACCACCGCGTCGAGGCGTTCCTCGACGGCGTCGCGCTCGTCGGCCGTCAGCGGGGCGTTGAGGCAGTAGGCGAGGTCGTCGATCATCTGCTGGTTGCTGCGGGTGCCGATCGCGAGGGAGTCGACGAACTGGTGCGACAAGCTGTAGGCGACGCACAGGTCGGCGACGTTGGCGCGTCCCAGTTCGTGTGCAAGAAGCACGAGCTGACGGTTGAGTTCGCTCGGGTCGAACACGGTGCCGCCGGCGAACGTCGCGTGCGTCGTGACGACGACGTCGCGCCCTCCGAGCAGCTCTCCCGCCGCGCGCAGTTGCCGGTCGGCGACACCGAGCGGGAACTGCACGTAGCCGAGCCCGGTGAGGTCGAGGGCGCGTTCGAGTTCTTCGAGCGATTCGACGTTGACGCCGATGCGGCCGACCTCGCCGCTGTCCTGGTAGTCGCGCAGGCGGTGCCAGCCGGCGCCGTCGGCGTCGTGCGCCTCGTCGACGTTCGCCATGAGCACGGCGGACGCCCGTCGCCGGCCGAGTTCGGCGAAGGAGCGTTCGAGCTGGGCCTCGATGACGGCGGCCGCGAGTCGCGGGTCGTTCGTGCGCATCTCGCGCAGGCGGGAGATGAAGTGCAGCCGCTGTGTCAGCTGCGGCTCGCCGCACTTGTGGAGGATCTCCTCGGCGTTGTGGTCGCCTCGACCGACCTCGACGTGGTTGACGCCGCGGTTTACGGCCGTCGCGAGCATCGCGCGGATCTCCGCGGCCGACGGCGCGTTGGGGCCGGCGAACGCCTGGCCGCCGAGGATCATGACGGACTGATCGAGTTCGCTGTCGTCGCGGCGCGGCACGCTGGGACCGGCGGTGAAGGCGGGCCCGCCGATCTCTGCGATGAGGTCCGTCCATGGGACGGCGACGGGGTCGGCCTTGTCGGCGAACAGGCGGCACACCCGGTCGTAGTCGGAGAGGACATCGACGGTGCAACGGAAGCGCTCGGGGTCGCCGGGGTTCGCGGCCGGGACGAAGTCGAGCGTCTTGACGTTGCGGCGCAACCACGGGGTCACGTGCTCGCGGTCATACGGGTCGCTCGTCGATGCGGCGGCGCGCCGCAGATCGCGTACGCGGAAGACCTCGCATCCGAGCCCCTCGGGCATGTGTGAGACGTCGTTGCGGCCGTATTCGTAACCGCCCGCATCCATGGCCTCGACGAGTTCGTCGATGAGGCTCGAGTCGCCGACGGGGTTGTCGCCGGTCAGGCGGACGACGCGGTCGTCGTCGTCCATGTCCTTCGTCGCCTCGACGAAGCGGCCGAGCACGTCGTCGAGTGAGCCACGCATCGCCGGGATGTCGACGCGGGCGAGGTGGTCGAAGATGCGGGTGTCGTACTGCTCCTCACTCGTGGCGACGACGACCTCGTGGCCATCACGCGAGGCCCGGCGCGCGACGAGCTCGATCAGCGGCATCCCGCCGATCGTCATGAGCGCCTTGCCGGGCAGCCGGCTCGAGTTCAGGCGGGATTGGATGACGACGCGGGTGCGGGTCACGGTGAGCCTCCGGAGCTGCTGGGACGGTGCTGTTCGAAACAGTGCCGATTCGACGAGGGTGCGTTCGCCAGCCTAGCGAGCCAGGCTGACAAGAGCCTCCGCCACGCGGGCGCGACCCCGACCGTCGAGCAACTCCTGAGCCCGTGCGGCCCGCTCGACGCGCACGTCGCGGTCGGTGAACGCCTCGCGCAGCGCGCTCACGGCCGCGGCGCGCGCGTCGACGTCGCGTCGCAGCATCTCGAGGTCGCCGAGCCCGAGCGCCAGATCTGCATCGGCCACCATGTCGTAACCCGGGCGCTGGTTGTCGATGACGCAGACGACGCCGAGCGGGACACCGAGGCACATGAGTTCCCACACGGACGACCCGCTCGCGGTCACGACGAGGTCGCAGGCCGCGGCGCGCGCGGCGAGGTCGCTCACCGGTCCGCTCGCTCGCAGTTCGACACCGGGGGGTGCATCCGCGGCGAGGGGGGCGACCCACGTCGGGTCAGGCGTGACGACGGTGATGTCGGCGGCCAGGCCGCTGCATGCCTGCAGTACGAGAGGTGTGACGACGGGTGCCGCGCCGCACGGGTCGGTGCCGCCGAACACCTCGAGCACGCGCAGAGGGCGCTGCTCCTCGTCGGCGACGTCGTCGACGGCGACGTCACCGACGGGGCGGCGCAGCGCGAGCACGTCGTCACGAAAGAGTGTGTAGTCCGCCCCTGCGAGGGCGAGCTGTCCCGCGCCGACGGCACGAGGCGTCGCACCGGGATTCTGGTCGACGTAGAGGTCGGCGTCTTGATCAGCCGAGAACGGCCCGTCCACCATCGCCATGACGACGACGCCGGCTCGCCGCAGCCACACGCCCCAGCGCGGACCCAGGTCGTAGCGATCCAGTACGCACCACCGCGCGTCGAGATCGAGCACGAGCGTGACGAGGTCGTCGGGGTCGGTGGGGCAGGGGTGCGCGAGAACGCCGGCCTCGGCGTAGGCCGACGCCACCCATGCCACATCGAGATCGCCCGCGAGGTGCACCTCGATGCCTCGTCCGCGCAACTCCTGGGCGAGCGCAAGCAATCGCATCGCGTGCCCGACGCCGATGGTCGGTGTGGCATCGGCGCGCAGCACGACGCGACGGGTGGGGGAGGAAGGCGTCGTCGCGGCGGGCTCGCCGGGCCACGCAGCGGGAGACGGGGCACGAGAAGCGTCCATGCGTCGATGCTCTCACCCCGCCTGCACGGGCGGGGGTGCCTACGGGCCGGGTGCTAGCCTTGACCTGATATCGAGCAGAACGGTGAGGCGCCACGTCGCGTGGCGTTTGCTCCGGCGTCACCGACGTACGACATGATTTGGGAGCCCGCGTGAGCATTCTTGACGGTTCGTCCATCCTGGTCACCGGTGGTACCGGTTCCTTCGGCAAGGCCTTCATCACGAAGCTGCTCGCCGAGCACAACCCCAAGCGCGTCGTCATCTACTCGCGTGACGAGTTGAAGCAGTGGGAGTGCCGCGCGCTGTTCAAGGACGACCCGCGCCTGCGCTGGTTCATCGGTGACATCCGTGACCTCGACCGCCTCAAGCGCGCCATGCACGGCGTCGACTACGTCGTGCACGCCGCGGCGCTCAAGCAGGTCGACACGGCCGAGTACAACCCGTACGAGTTCGTCAAGACGAACGTCATCGGTTCGCAGAACGTCATCGAGGCGTGCATCGACGCGGGCGTCAAGAAGGTCGTCGCACTGTCGACCGACAAGGCCTCGAGCCCGATCAACCTCTACGGCGCGACGAAGCTGACGGCCGACAAGCTGTTCATCCTCGGCAACCACTACGCCGCCGCCTACCCGACGCGCTTCGCCGTCGTGCGCTACGGCAACGTCATGGGCTCGCGTGGTTCGATCATCCCGAAGTTCAAGGCGATGCACGAGGCCGGCGAGTCGCTGCCGATCACCGATCTGCGCTGCACCCGCTTCTTCATCACCCTCGACGACGCCGTGCAGATGGTGCTCGACACGTTCGACCTCATGCAGGGCGGCGAGCTGCTCGTGCCGCGCATCCCGTCGATGAAGGTCACCGACCTCGCGCAGGCCATCGCGCCCGGCGCGCAGATGCACGACGTCGGCCTGCGCCCCGGCGAGAAGCTGCACGAGGAGATGATCTCCCCGGAGGAGGGCCGCCGCGCGGTGATCGTCAAGGACGGCAAGTACTTCGTCCTGCAGCCCGACTTCGCGACGTGGGGCTACGAGCCGCCGAAGGACGGCAAGCCCGTCGAGGACGGCTTCCACTACTCCTCGGGCGACAACGACCAGTGGTACACGATCGAGCAGCTGCAGCAGATGCTCGCCTCGGGCATCTGAGGGCGCGCGGATGCTGCCCTACGGCCGTCAGTCCATCAACGACGCCGACATCGCCGTCGTGCAGGAGGTGCTGTCGGGTGACTGGCTGACCACCGGCCCGTACGTCGAGACGTTCGAGAAGCAGATCGGCGAACTGGCCGGCCTCGCAGAACCGGCGGTCTCCGTCACCTCCGGCACGGCTGCGCTGCACGTCGCGTACGCCGCGGCCGAGGTCGGCCCGGGCGATGAGGTCATCACGACCCCGCTGACGTTCCTCGCAACGGCGACGACGGCGGCGCTGCTGGGCGCCAAGATCGTCTTCGCCGACATCAGCGAGGACACGGGCAACCTCGACCCCGAGGCCGCCGCCGCCGAGGTCACCGCCTCGACGAAGGTGATCGCGGGCGTCGACTACGGCGGCCACCCCATCGACGCCCCCGCGCTGTCGAAGGTCGCGAAGGATGCGGGCGCGTACCTGCTCGAGGACGCGGCGCACTCCGTCGGCGGCTCCCTGAACGGTGTGCCGGTCGGTTCCCTCGCGGACATCACGACGTTCTCCTTCTTCCCGACGAAGAACCTCACGACGGGTGAGGGCGGCGCCGTCGTCGCGAAGGACGCCGACGTCCTCGAGCGCGCGCGCCGGTTCAAGGGCATCGGCATGGTGCGCGAGGCCGACCAGCTGCGTCATCCCGACGAGGGCGCGTGGTGGTACGAGATGCCCGAACTGGGCCTCAACTACCGGCTCAACGACCTGCAGGCCGCGCTCGGCTCGAGCCAGCTGACGCGACTGGAGCAGTTCAAGACGCGCCGTCAGGAGCTGACGGACCGCTACAACGAGGGCCTCGCGGGCATCGAGCAGCTGACGTTGCCCGGCCACCGCGCGGGCGCAGAACCTGTCTGGCACCTCTATCCGCTGCGCATCACCGACGGCCGACGCCGCGAGCTGTTCGACCATCTGCGTGCGCAGGGCATCGGTGTGCAGGTCAACTACATCCCGGTCTACTGGCAGCCGTACTTCGCCGATCTCGGCTACAAGCGCGGCATGTGCCCGAGGGCCGAGGCCTACTACGAGCAGGAGATCAGTCTGCCGATGTTTCCCGACCTCGCCAACTCGGACGTCGATCGGGTCATCGAGATCATTCGGACGTTCTGCGGGGCGTGAGCTCACCGCTTTTCGAGCGGAGCACGAACGGGCGAAGGGCCTACCGAACCAGCGTTCGGTGGGCCCTTCGTCATGCCGCGGCGACGGGAGGCCTACAACGCTTCGGCCATCTCGGCGTCCTCGCCCGTGCCCTCTGCTTCCTCCATCGGCGTCAGCCCCTCGACGTGTTCGCCCACCGGCTCCTGACGCACGACGAGCATGCCGTACCACCCGCGTCCGATCGTGAGGCGACGATCGCCCACGACGGTCGTGACGGGGTCACCGGCCAGGTAGGTGTACTCGTCGTAGTACCGCTTGAACTCGCTGAGGTCGGTCTTGTTCTCGTTGACCTCGTTGAAGCGCCAGAGGGGCTCCATGCGGCGCTCGAGCACCTGGACCACGGTGCGTTCGGCCACACCGGTGACGAGGTTGTCGGCCGGGTCGCCGTCGAGCAGTGCGGCGACGGGAATCTCGGCGTCGCCGTCGGCCAGCCGGAACTCGATGAGCGGGCTCGGCGCCGGTCGGCGCACCTCGAGCGGGCGCTCCAGGTTGCCGACGGCCGGGATGACGCGCGCGACGCCACCGTCCAGTTCGACGCGCTCGATGACGGTGGGATGCGTGAGGCGCTGCAGCCCGAACCACCAGCCAATACCGCGCGGTTGCACCCACGTGCCGTCACTGATCTGACGGATGCCGGGGCACGCGTCGGTCGAGAAGCGCACCTGGCCGCGCCACAGCAGCCCCGTGAGACGCAGCTCGACCCACAGGATCGCCATCTTCCACTCGTCGCCGAGCTGACGCAGGACGCGCGAGTCGATGGTGAATGTGAGGTCGAGGCCCTTCGTCGTCTTCGTGACGGCGACGGGAACATCGGCGACGATGTCGAGGCCCCACTTCAACTGCGCGATGACGTCCGCGCGGTGCGCGAACTGCGGGCGCAGCGTCGTCGACGCCGTGACGGTGAGCACCTGCTCGTCCCAGGTCGCGGACGTCGCGGACGTCTTCAGCTTGCGGGCCTTGAACGGACTCTGCGGCTTACGCCGGCTGACGACGGCGCCGAGGGCGGTCGGGATCACCTGCGGGCGGGGATGACGCGCGAGTTTCTTGCCGAACGTCTTCGTGTCGCCCGACAAGCGCCACGTCGCGAGGTTGGCCACCATCGGCAGATCCCCGGCGAGCAGGCTCTCGTGGACCAGGCGGGCGAGGCGCGTCGTCTCGTACCCGATGCCCGGCTGCAGGCGGTGCGCCAGCTCGAGCGCCATCTTCTCCAGGTCGGGGCGATCCTCGGCGGGCACGCTGACCATCGACTCGGACAGTGCGACGAGGTCGATGTGGATGAAGTACGCGTGGACGCGTTCGCGCACCTCCTTCGAGGCGTCGTGGTCGTCGAGGACGTCGAGCACCATCATGGCCGAGAGGAAACGGTCGAGCGCGTTGTCGGCGCGGGCGGCCTGCTGGGTGATCGAGTCACCGGATTCGCGGTCCCGCCAGAAGTAAACGTGGTCGCTGAAGACATCGACGGCGGGGGCCTCGAGATAGGCGCGCAGCGTCACCATGTAGTCCTCGTACCGGATGGCCGGGAACTCGTAGCCACCCGCGTCCCAGAACGAGCGACGGTAGACCTTGTTCCAGATCATGCGGTCGCGCATGAGCACGGGCGTCTCGTCGATCGTCGTGGCGATCTTCGTCTTGCCGAACGGCTGACGGTGCGTCCACGACTGGTAGACGCCCTTAGCCGAGGAGAAGCGGTAGGCGTTGCCTGCGGCAAACGACGACCCGGTCTCCTCGAGGGAATCGACCATGAGGGTGTAGGCGCGCGGCGCGACGAGGTCGTCGCTGTCAACGAACGTCAGGTATTTGCCCTGCGCGTGAGCGGTTCCCGTGTTGCGTGCCGGGCCGAGGCCCTGGTTCTCCTGACGCACGAGACGGAAGCGCGGATCCATGTCGACGTAGCGCTGAGCCACCTCGATCGAGCCGTCCTTGCTGCCGTCGTCGACCATGACGACCTCGATGTCGTCGAGCAGCTGGGTGCGAATGGACTCGAGGCAGTAACCGATGTACGCCTCGACGTTGTAGAACGGGACGACCACCGAGAGCAGGGGGGTGGTGAAGGTGTCCAAGATGATCTCCGGTTTCGGTTCGAGCACTCAGGCCGGGCGGTGGACGAGGAAGGCGCTCGCGTCGTCGGCGCGACGCACCTCGACGTCACGACCTGCGATCGGCGCGCGCACCCCGTCGCACGCGAGCAGCAGCGGCATCGTCGTGACGCCGTCGGTGACGCTGAGGCGGCGGGAGGCGACGTTCGTCACCGGGTTGTCCGCAGGATCGGCCGCGACGAGTTCCGCGAGCGGCACGTTCGCCACGCCGTCGATGATCGGGTAGGTGCGCTGCGTCGTCGGCCACGGCTGTTCGACGACGAGCTCGCCCTGCTGGCGGTTCACGTGGACGTGGAGGGTCTCGCCGTCGAGGACGAGGTCGGTGACGAGATCGGCGTCGCGCTTGCGTTCGATGCCGTAGCGCCCACCGCGGTTGAGGCCCTGCAGACGGTAGCCCGCGCGGTGGAAGCCCCCCAGCAGGTCGCTCGGGGCGACGACGTGACCCTCGAAGTGCACCGGGCCCGCCTCGACCGCGAGCGTGACCGGATTGAACCCGCCGTGCCGCGCCACGGTGAGGGGCTCGATCTCGAGGTCGCAGATGAGGCCCTCGGAGGTGATTGCCGTGATGACCTTCATCTCCTTCTCACCGATCTTCGCGGTGACCGTCGCGCGACGCTTGAGGCGCTCGTCGAGCTTGATGCGGATGCGGTGGGTGATGAGTTCGTCGCCAAAGTCGGCCTCGACCAGCGTGGCGGTGCGCGGGCGGGGGGAGCTCACCTGCTCGGCCATCGTGGTCGCGCGCCTGACGAGCGCCTTGGGGGCGCGCCTGGCGCGATCCAGCGTGGAACGCTGCGGCGACGACGCCTGGCGCGCCGTCGCGAGAGAACGAAGCAGTTCGATGTCGTTCTCGCGAGCCGCGCGGTAGGCCTTCTGCAGGTCGGGTGCGGCCAGGACGATGCGTGCCGGGTCGATGCGCTGGGCGAGCTCGTGCGCGAGGGCTTCGATGGTGGGCTGGTCGTCGGCGTGACCGCTCGTCATCGAACCCATGACCTCGCGCAGGTCGACGTCGACGAGGTGGGAGTGGACGAGTTCGCGCAGCTCGGGCGAGCCGGAGGCGTCGACGGTGTCGAGCACCATGATCGCGGCGCGCACTCGGTCCTGGACGTTGTCGAGGGCCTTGCCCTGACCGGAGATCGACTGGCCGACGGGGCGTTCGCGCCACACGTACACGGGGTCGCTCAGCGTGTCGACGGCCGTCGCCTCGAGGTGGGCGCGCATGGAGACCGGGAAGTCCTCGAACTTCATCTCGGGCCAGGCGTAGCCGCCCTCCTCCCAGAACGAGCGGCGCCACATCTTGTTCCACGCCATGCGGTCACGCATGAGCAGCGGCACCTCGCGGATCGAGGTGCGCATGCGTCGCTGCGCGAAGGGCTCGCTGTGGGCCCAGGAGGGCTCGACCGGGCGCGTCAGGGGCAGACGCCACACGTGGGCCGCCGCGAAGTCCGAGCCGGATGCCTCCAAGGAGGTGACGAACTGTTCGAACGCTCGCGGCGCCAGCAGGTCGTCACTGTCGAGGAAGATGAGGTAGTCGCCGTGCGAGTGCGCCGTCCCCGTGTTTCGCGCTGCGCCGAGCCCCTGGTTCTCCTGGGTGACGATGCGGAGACGCTCGTCCCGGCTCGCCCAGCGCTCGGCGACGGCGCGTGAGCCGTCGGGGGAGCCGTCGTCGACGAGGATGCACTCGAAGTTCGGATAGGTCTGGGCTGTGATGCTGGCAAGGCAGCCGTCGAGGAACTCCTCGACGTTGTAGAACGGGACGATCGCGCTGACCAGCGGACCCATCCGACCTCCTCGGATCGATGCGAGACGTACTGGATCCAGAGTCTAGTCGAGCGTTCCGCCCGGATTCTGGGGCCGGGTGTGACGGCGCCGGGCCGGCACCTGCCGGCTGGTATCCTTCGGACGTTCGTTACCCCTAGGTGCGGGAGGTCCTCGCGTGGATCACACCAATCACTGGTATGGGCACGCGCACATCCTGGCCGAGTACTGCGGCCTCGATCCTGCGTCCCCGCCCCCCATCCGCGGGGTGATCCAGCATGGCTGGAACTTCGCGCACGGCCTCGGGTACGGCCACGTCAACGACCACAGTTTCACCAAGCTGGTGTGGAACGACCGCAACCGACGCCGCGGTCAGGTCATCGGCTGGCGCGACTTTGCCGTCATCGGTGCGCCGTACCTCTACCTCATGGATTTGAAGAAGGACGAGCCGGCGCCCGAGCGCGAGGGCACCATCTTCTATCCCTTCCACGGCACCAACGACTACGAGTCGGTCATGGGCAGCCACGACAAGCTCATCGAGCAGGTCAAGGCCGTCGAGGACGGCCCCGTCACCGCCTGTCTCTACTACGTCGAGTACGACGACCCGGAGATCCGCAAGCACTACGAGGACTCCGGTTTTCGCGTCATCACCCACGGCCGGCGCGGCAACCAGTGGAAGGGGACCGACCGCTTCTTCCTCTTCCGTCAGCTCGAGGAGCAAAAGAAACACAAGCGTGTCATCTCCAATCGACTGACGACGGCCGTCTTCTACGGTGCCGCCGCCGGGTGCGAGCCTGCCGTGTACGGAGACCCGATGGAATTCGTCGGCGTGAAGGCCGGCTTCAACGGCGCGGGGTTGCTCGAGGCCCTCTACCCGGAGATGTTCGGCGAGCACCTCGACATCGAGCACGCCCTCGAGACGTCACGGGCCGAGCTCGGCACCGACCACCTCATGTCCCCGGATGAACTCCGCTACACCCTCGGATGGGATGAACCATGGCTCGAATCGTCGAACTGAAGCAGCACGACAACGTCCTGCTCGGCCGGGGCGTCATGCAGAACTGGGTCGACCTCGACGTCGACGGCCCGTCGTGGCGACCCCTCGTCGGCGACCTCGTGCCGCAGGCGCGCGGCCGCGTGCTCGTCGTCGGGCCGATGGAACTGGGCCTGCTCGAGCGCATCGCCGGTGAGGCCGACGCGCTGAGCGTCGTCGTGCGGGCCGCGCAGGATGCGGGCACCATCGCCACGCGTCTGCCACAAGCTGAGATCTTCGCCGGGGACTTCACGCAGGTCATCGCGGCCGGCGAGACGTACGACACCATCCTCATGCTCGACGACTTCTCCCGCGTCCTGTCCGCCGAGGCACCCGAGCGCACCTGGCACGAGATGGCGACGTCGCTGCTCAACCTCGCAGCACCCGGCGCCGGCGTCATGATCGCGCTCGAGAACGAGCGGGGCCTGCATCGCACGTCCGGGCAGATCGACACGTACGCCGCGAACTTCGACCGCGACTGGACGCCGTTCCGCACCTGGGACGCGACGCGCCCGCGCACGCTCGCGCAGCTGCAGCGCTGGATCGACTCGACCGGGCGCCCTGCGGCCGCTTGGGGTCTGTACCCGTCCTGGGTGCGGGTCGACGCTCTCACTCAGGTCACCTCGTCGACGCCCGCGATTCGCGACGCCGCGGCGGCCTACGCGCTGCGGGGCTACGCCTCGCCGCTGCCGGTGCGCTCCGCCGCTCTCGCCGGCGTCATGGACGAGGTCGCCGCGGGCTGGATCATCGCGTTCGACGTCGTGTCCGAACCCGCCGTGCGTACCGCGACCGAGAACGGCAAGGTGCGCGTCTGGGACGCCTCGGGCGAGGCCCTTCGCGACGCGGACGGCACCGAACGTCGCCTGCCGCCGGCGGGCCGCACGATGCTCATGGAGCTCATCGAGATGGCGGCGGACTCCGACACGCCCTCGATGCGGGCGATGCTGACGCAGTGGTACGCGGCCCTGCTCGCCGTGGCCGAGGACGGGCAGGTGCCCGCGTCGCACGCGGACGCGCGGCTGCGCAACGTCTATCTCGACGGCGAGGACGTCGTCTTCCTCGAACCGGCCGCCGCGCCGGCTCCGCTCGAGGACGTCGTGTGGCGCGCGCTGAGCGACTACCTGTCGACCCTGCAGGTTCACGGCCTCAAGCACCCCTGGCCGACCGCGATGAACCGCATGACGCGTCTTGCCGCCCTCGGCGCAATGGCGGGCGCCCCGCGACCCGACGACCTCGCGAAGTGGGTGACGACGGTGCGTGACGAGGGTCAGACCCGCGAAGAACTGCTCGCCGTCGTCAAGCGTCAGCAGGACGAGCTGAAGAGCGTCTGGGCGCGCTGGAAGTGGGACGAGAAGGACTACGCCGCGTTCGTCGCGAAGTCCAACGTCAAGAAGACGGTGCGCTACGCCAAGCGGCACGGCAAGGACCTGCCGAAGGTCGCGAGCAAGCGGATCGTTACAACGGCTAAGAAGACGGTCAAGAAGGGCCTGTCCCGCTGAACATCCGATGAATCCCCGGTGCCGGCGAGGGCGAAGCCCTGGCCGGCACCCGCGTTTGCCGACACACTGGGGCGGTCCAGCGTTCGTCACCAGGGAAGATGTCGCCATGCTCGGGATGCCCGAATCCATCACCACGTGTCTCTTCGACCTCGACGGGGTGCTCACCGACACCGCGAGTGTGCACCGCGCCGCCTGGAAGACGACCTTCGACGCCTACCTCGCCGAACACCATCCCGACCAGACGCCGTTCGATGCCGAGCGCGACTACCTCGACCACGTCGACGGCAAGCCCCGCGAGGCCGGGGTGCGCGACTTCCTCGCCTCGCGTGGCCTCACCCTTCCTGACGGCTCCCGCTGCGACGCTCCGGGCACGCAGACGGTGTGGGGCATCGGCAACCTCAAGAACGAGGCCGTCATCGAGACGATCCGCCGCGACGGCGTCACGGTCTACGACGGCTCGCGGCGCTACCTCGAGGCGGCGCGAGAAGCGGGGCTGCACCGCATCGTCGTCAGTTCGAGTGCCAACACCGCCACCGTGCTCGACGTCACCGGGCTCGCCGAGTTCATCGAGGGGCGCATCGACGGCGTGACCCTCGCCGAGCAGCACATCGCGGGCAAGCCGGCTCCCGATTCGTTCCTCGCGGGCGCGAAGCTCGCAGGAGCCCGCCCGAATCAGGCCGCCGTGTTCGAGGACGCCCTGTCCGGTGTCGAGGCCGGCCGAGCCGGGTCGTTCGGGTACGTCATCGGGGTCGACCGCGTCGGCCAGGGTGACGCACTGCTCGCCCACGGCGCCGACGTCGTCGTCACGGACCTGGGCGAACTTGTCGAGGACGCGCGATGACGCGCGGGGCGCGCCTGCTCGTCGAACCGTGGCAGGTACGCGAGATGGGCCTGCGCGAGGACGACCTCGCCGAGTCCGAGAGCCTGTTCGCGCTGTCGAACGGGCACATCGGCGTGCGCGGCAACCTCGAGGAGGGAGACCCGGCCGGGTTGCCCGGCACCTACCTCAACTCGTTCTTCGAAGAACGACCGTTGCCGTACGCGGAGGCCGGCTACGGCTACCCGGAGGTGGGGCAGACGATCGTCAACGTCACCGACGGCAAGATCATCCGTCTGCTCGTCGACGACGAACCCTTCGACCTGCGGTATGGCACGATCATCTCCCACGAGCGCACCCTCGACCTGCGCGCGGGCGTGCTGCGCCGTGAGGTCGTGTGGCGCTCGCCCACGAACCGCACCGTCAAGGTCACCTCGACCCGCCTCGTGAGCTTCACCCAGCGGGCCGTCCTCGCGATCGACTACACCGTCGAAGCCGTCGACGCACCCGTGCGCATCGTCATCCAGAGCGAGCTCGTCGCGAACGAGGAACTGCCCCAGACGTCGAAAGATCCGCGCGTCGCGGCGGCCCTGCACGACGTGCTCGTGCCCGAGTGCCACAGCAGCAACGGTGCCCGCTCACTGCTCATGCACGCCACGCGCACAAGCGGGCTGCGCATGGCGGTCGCATGCGACCACGTCCTGCACGGAGAGGCCAGCCTGCACACGTACGCCGAACCGGATTGGTCGCGCACGACGATCGGCACGAGCCTTGCGCCCGGTCAGCGTCTCGGCGTGACGAAGTTCGTCGCCTACGGCTGGTCGTCGCGCCGCAGTTGGGCGTCACTGCGCGATCAGGTCGACGGCTCGCTCTCGACCGCCCTGCACACCGGCTGGGAGACCCTCGTCGACGAGCAGCGCACGTACCTGGAAGAGTTCTGGCGCGGCGCCGACGTCGAGATCGACGGTGACCCGGCGGTACAGCAGGCCGTCCGGTTCGGGCTGTGGCACGTCCTGCAGGCCGGGGCCCGCGCCGAGGGGCGCGCGATACCCGCGAAGGGCCTGACGGGGCCCGGGTACGACGGTCACTCTTTCTGGGACACCGAGGCCTTCGTCCTGCCGGTGCTCAGCGCGACGGCGCCCGAGGCGGCCCGTGACGCGCTCATGTGGCGCCGCGACTGCCTCGACCTGGCGCGTGAGCGTGCGACGACGCTCAAGCTCGAGGGCGCGGCGTTCCCGTGGCGCACGATCCGCGGCCAGGAGTGCTCGGGATACTGGCCGGCGGGCACGGCCGCGATGCACATCAACGCCGACATCGCCCTCGCCGCGATGCGTCACGCCTGGTGGTCGGCGGACACGACGTTCGAACGGGAGATCGCGTTGCCGCTGCTCGTCGAGACGGCACGTCTGTGGATGTCGCTCGGCTATCACGGTGACGACGGGTGCTTCCACATCAGCGGAGTGACCGGGCCTGACGAGTACAGCGCCATCGTCCACGACAACACGTACACGAACCTGGCGGCGGCTCGTAACCTGCGCTACGCGGCGGACGTCGCCGAACGCCATGAGGACGCGGCCGAAGCCCTCGGCGTCGTCGACGACGACCTCGCACGCTGGCGTGACGCGGCGGAGCGGATGGCGGTGCACCACGACGCTGAGCGCGGGGTCCACCAGCAGTTCGCCGGGTCGACGGATCGAGAAGTGTGGGATTTTGCCGACAGCGCCGAGTCCGACGCCTACCCGCTGCTCATGAACTACACGTACTTCGATCTGTACCGCAAGCAGGTCATCAAGCAGGCCGACCTCGTCCTCGCACTGCACTGGATGGGGGACAGCTTCTCGAAGGAGGAGAAGGCGCGCGCGTTCGACCACGACGAGCGCCTGACCGTGCGCGACTCGTCGCTGTCGGCGTGCACACAGTCCGTCGTCGCGGCAGAGGTGGGGCATCTCGACCTCGCCTACGCCTACCTGCTCGAGGCCTCGCTCATGGATCTGCGCGACCTCGAGCACAACACGCGCGACGGTGTGCACGTCGCCTCCCTCGCCGGCGGATGGCTCGCCCTCGTGTGCGGTTTCGGTGGCATGCGCGACCACGACGGTGTGCTGAGCTTCGACCCGGCGCTACCGCAGGCCATCCGCTCGCTGCGGTTCGCGGTGCGCTGGCGCGGGTGGCAGGTGCACGTCGCGATCACCCGCGACCATGTCACCTACACGCTGGAGGACGACGTCGATGGGCGCGACGGGCACGTCGACCTCGTCCACGCGGGGGAGACGTTAACGCTCACGACGACGGAACCCGTCAGCCGACCGTCGCAGGAGCGCATCCCCCTGACCCCGACGCCCCAGCAGCCCGCCGGCCGAGAACCCATCACCTCGGGGTGAATCGGCGCGTGCCGCGGTGCGTCGGGCTCAGACGAGATCCCAGGACATGGGGGTGCCCTTGGGAGCGTCCTGAGTGAAGGTGCGACCCGCGAGCGTGTCGAAGGTGTCGGTGGGCAGGCCGTTCGCGGGGCGGATGGAGCGCACGTTCTGCGCCGTCACGACGTCACCGGCCTTGACGTCCTCGACGACGTAGAGGCTGCGGCGGAAGCGCAGGCCCTCCTTCTCCTGCGCGCGAGCGCCGATGCGCGGCTCGCCGAGGCACTGCCACGCGATCTTCGTCTGCGTGACGAGCTGGTTCAGCTCCTCCGGTTCGGAGGAGAATGCCGAGTCGACGCCGCCGTCCTCACGGTTCAGCGTCACGTGCTTCTCGACGAGAACCGCGCCGAGCGCGACGGACGCGACGGCCGCGCCGATGCCCATCGTGTGGTCGGAGTAGCCGATGAGCGTGCCGAGGGCGTCGCGCATGACGGGGATGCCGCGCAGGTTCGACTCGCTCGGGTCGGCCGGGTAGTTGGCGGTGCAGGCGAGCACGATGATCTGCTCGTTGCCCGTGCTGCGCGCCGCCTCGACGGCCGCGTTGATCTCACCCAGCGAGGCCATCCCCGTCGAGATGATGATCGGCTTGCCCTTGCTTGCCGCATACCGGATGAGCGGCAGGTCGACGATTTCGCTGCTCGCGATCTTGTATGCGGGCACGTCCAGCTTCTCGAGGTAGTCGACGGCCGTCGGGTCGAAGGGGGAGGAGAAGGCGTGGATGCCGAGCTCCTTCGCGAGCGCGAAGATCGGCTCGTGCCACTCCCAAGGCGTGTGCGCCTCCGTGTAGAGGTCGTAGAGGTAGCGATCGCCCCACAGCTCGTGCCCGCCGGAGATCTTGAACTCGTCGGTGCGCACGTCGATCGTGATCGTGTCGGCCGTGTACGTCTGCAGCTTGATGGCGTGCGCGCCCTGTGCTGCGGCCATGCGGACGATGTCGAGCGCGGTCTCGAGGCTGCCGTTGTGGTTGCCCGACATCTCCGCGATGATGTACGGCTCGGCGCCTGGGCCGACCTCGACGTCACCGATGCGGATGTTCTGGTTCGGGTTCTGCGTCATGATGTCGGCTCCTGGCGGTCGGTGCGGGGGCGCTCGCGGCGCACGTGGATGACGGCGACGTTCTCGCCGCCGATCTCTCGGTTCTGCGTCTCCAGCTCGGTGAAGCCGTTGCGCTTGTTGAACCGGCGCACGCCCTCGTTGATCTCGAGCACCTCGGCGTCGAGAGAGTCCAGACCGAGTTCGGCGTCGGCGTACTTGACGGCCTCGCGCTGGATCTGGATCCACGCCGGCAGCAGCTCACCGCGCGCGGTGAGGCCGTCGTTGTCGAGGTAGTAACCCCACCACGACGTCTTCGCGTCGACGTCGAGGTCGAAGAAGGTGACGACGCCCGACGGCACGCCACCGCGTTCGTAGATGAGCACGTGACGCGTCGGGTTGTCCTTCGTGTTCGCCCACCACGCGGCATGCTCGTCAGCGCTGATGACGTGCTGCGTCAGCGACACGGCTCGCACCTCGTCATGGTTGCGCCAGGTGCGCACGTTCTCCTGGTCGGCGTCGGTGGCGGGACGAAGCATCGTCGATCTCCCTCGAATACGGCTGGGCCGGGTGCCGAAACGCACGAAATGGCGCAGACAGCCGGAATGTCTAGACTACCCCGTAAGGAAACAGGCCCCGGCAGGCATGCTGCGCCCCCAGCGGCGCGCAGAGTGAGCGCCGGGCCGCCACAGCATCGAGCAAAGGTGAAGTCATGAGCACGCTCAGCCGCGATCAGGTCCGCACGATGATGGGCGAGGTCCTCGCCGCCCAGGGCAAGGAACTGCCCGCCGACGACGCCGCGCGCCTCGACACCATCGGCTTTCGCTCGCTCGACTTCTCCGAACTGGCACTGCAGGTCGAGGACGAACTCGACACCGAGCTCAACTTCGACGCGCCCGGCCTGCGCTCCATCGAGACCGTCGGAGACGTCCTCGACTTCATCGACGAGCTTCAGAAGGCCGAATGACGGGGGTGCTCGACTCGCGTCCTGCGGGCGCGGGCAACCGCGTCGTCGTCGGCGAATTCGACGGCACGTGGGCCGAGTTGGCGCAGGCGCCGTACGGCGCATCGTCCGACACGTTGACGCTGCCGCCCGCCGCGGCCTGCCTGGTCTCGGGGCACCGCGCGGCGGCTCAGGCCGCCTGGAACGCAGCGCTCGACCCGGGCCGCGAGACGCTCATCGCGACCGCGTCGCGCATCGGGGACGAGCAGGCGGCGCAGCTGCGTGACGCGGGGCTGACGCTCGTGCGCGACAGCGCCGACGGCGTCGCGCTCGAGGCCGCGACGGCGCCGCGCGAGCCCGAGGCGGGCCGCATCTGGTTGCTGACGTCCGGCTCGACCGGGCGTCCGAAGCAGGTGGCACACACCCTGGAGTCGTTGACGACCGTCGGGGGCCAACAGCCTCCGCGCACCTGGCTGTGCCCCTACACCCCGGGCGCCTACGCCTGGTGGCAGGTCGTCACCCTCTCGCTCACGATGCCCGGGCAGGACGTCGTCTTCGTCGAACCGGCACAGCTCGACGAATGGCCTCAGCAGGCGCTCGCAGCCGGCGTGACGGCGGCCTCCGGCACGCCGACGTTCTGGCGGCAGGCGCTGTGGCGCAACGGTGACGTACTCGCCCAGCTGAAGCTCGAACAGATAACGCTCGGCGGCGAACCCGTCGACCAGGGCATCCTCGACCGACTGCGCGAAGTTTTCCCCCACGCACGCATCTCGTGGATCTACGCGAGCTCCGAGGCCGGCGCGGCGATCGCCGTCCACGACGGGCTCGCAGGCTTCCCCGAGGCCTGGTTGGAGCGCGAGGTCGCCGGGCGGCCCCGGCTGAGTGTCGAGGACGGTGAGTTGCTCATCGCCTCACCGAAGGCCGCCGAGGGCATGGACGCCGTCATCCACACCGGCGACCATGTCGAGATCGCCGACGGACGCGTCGTCATCACCGGCCGCATCGCGAGCGACGAGATCAACGTCGGCGGGTCGAAGGCGTCCGCGGGCGCCGTGCGGGCGGTGCTCCTCGAGCACCCCGACATCGCCTGGGCCGCCGTGCGCGGGCGCAAGGCGCCGCTCGTCGGCAACGTCGTCGCAGCGGACGTCGTCCTGCGCGACGGCCTCGCCAAGGGTGACCCCGATGCGCCCGACCAGGCTGCGCTGCAGGCGTGGTGCGCCGAGCGACTGCCCGAATACGCGGTGCCGCGCCGCGTCAAGTACCTGAGTGAGATCCCGATCAAGGAGAGCCTGAAGAGCGATGTCTGAGACCACGAACGAGCTGAACGTCATCCCCGCAGCCTCCTGCGTCCTCATCTCCGGAGGCTCGCGCGGCCTCGGCCTTGCATTCGTCGAGGAGGTGCTCGCGAACGGCGCGAAGGTCGCGGCGTTCGCCCGCACCGTCACGCCCGAACTGCAGCAGCTCATGGACGCCAACCCGGAGCGCGTGTACGTCGGCTCGGTCGACATCACGGATTCGAAGGCCGTCACGTCGTTCATCAAGGACGCCGCGAAGGTGCTCGGCCCGATCGACGCACTCGTCAACAACGCGGCGATCGGTCAGGACTCGCTGCACCTGCACACGACGCCGGAGCGCATCGAGGACATCATCTCGACCAACCTGACGGCGACGCTGCTCGTCACGCGCGCGTTCATGCGTCACGCGATGGCGAAGGTCGGCAAGGGCCGCATCGTCAACGTGACGAGCGTCTGCGCGCAGCGCGGTTACGCCGGTCTCGTCGCGTACTCGGCGACGAAGGGTGGCCTCGACGCCGCGACGCGCTCGCTCGCGCGGGAGATGCACGGGCGATTCCTCGTCAACTCGATCGCGCCCGGCTTCTTCGCCTCGGAGATGAGCTCCGTGCTCGGCACCGAGCAGCTGTCGACGATCACCCGCCGGACGCCGACGAACCGTCTCGTCGAGCCGGAGAACATCACGCCGACGCTGCGCATGCTGCTGTTCGAAGACACGAACATCAACGGCATGGTGCTGACGATCGACGGCGGCGGCTCGATCTGAACGACCCCACGACGCGGCCACCGGCCTCGAACACCTCACCCGCATGTGTGGTGCTCGAGGCCGCCGTGCGTGACGGCGACGTCGTGCGCGCCGCCGACGTCAACGCGACGACGTTTCCCGACGCCGCGCGTAGCTACCTCGCCGACGGGACCGGCCTCGGCTGGCGTGTGCCCGAACGGGTGAGGGAGAGCGCGCGTTTCGTCATCGACGCCGAGATCGTCGCGCCGGTGCGGGCGTCCTTGGTACGGCGGTTCGGGGTGGACGACCCGGTCGAGTTCGCCGGGGCCTGGACGCGCGCCGAAGCGTTGGCCAAGCTCGCCGACGTCCCGATCATCACGTGGCTCTCGCGCCATGGGCTCGCCGTGCCGGCCGACGTGCTGGAGGATGCCGCGGTGGGTCGGGTGGCGTGGCGCACGGAGGTTCGAGGTGACGTCGTCATGACGCGCGCGGCGGCGTTGAGCGGCGCAAAACCCCGAGATTCCGGGGTTGTCGGCGGCGCACTCTACCCTGGCAGCAGAGTCGAGGTGCGGTGAGCGCCACGGTTTCCCACGACGGAGGAAAGACATGACGATGACACAACCGGGTGCGGAACCGGGCTCGTCCGAGGGCAGGGCGCTGCCGAGGGTCGGCGTCGTCCTCATGACGATGGGCAACCGCCCCGACGATCTGCGGGCGGCCCTCGACTCGCTCATCGCCCAGCGCGACGTCGAACTCGACGTCGTGCTGCTCGGCAACGGGTGGGATCCGGCCGAGAACCCGTGGCCGTTCCCCGACGTCGTGCGCCCCCTGTACTCGCCGGAGAACCTCGGCATCCCGGGCGGGCGCAACGTCGGGGCAGCCAAGGTGCTCGGTGACTACCTCTTCTTCTATGACGACGACGCGACCCTGCCGAACGACCACGTCCTCGCCGACATGGTGCGAGAGATGGAACGCGACCCGAAGAACGCCGTCATCGGCCCGCTGGGGCAGGATCCGACGGGCAAGCCGACGCCGCGGCGATGGATTCCGCGCCTGCGTGTCGAAGGCGGCGGCAAGCCCGGGCCCGCGACGTGGTTCCTCGAAGGCATCCACCTGTCCCGGCGTACCGCGTTCGAGGAAGTCGGCGGCTGGCCCGGGGCGTTCTTCTACGGCCACGAGGGCATCGACCTCGCCTGGCGGCTCATCGACGCCGGCTGGGTCATCCAGTACGTGCCGAGCATCACCGTCCAGCACCCCGCGACGAGCCCCGCGCGTCACGCCGTGTACTACCGGATGAACGCGCGCAACCGGGTGTGGGTCGCCAAGCGCAACCTGCCGGCGCCGCTCGTGCCCCTCTACCTCGGCAACTGGGCCGCCATCACCGTGCTGCGCGTCAAGGACAAGGACGCACTCAAGACGTGGTTCGCCGGTTTCGTCGAGGGCGTGCGGACCGACGCGGGGGAGCGGCGCGTCATGTCGTGGTCGACCGTCGCACGCCTGACCCGTCTCGGCCGGCCCCCGGTGCTGTGATGGGGCCCGCAACCTCGCTGCGTTGCAGGCTCGCTCGTTCGAGCGGCCGCCCAGCGTCGCTCGACGCGCAGGGCACGCGGGGCATCCACGTCGCCATCACCGGGGTGAAGAACCGCAGTCACCTCGTCTACATCGCCTCCTACGTGCGCACCCTCGTCGACGGGGTCACGCCGATCCGCGTCTCGTTCGTCGCCGCGCCCGCGTTCCTCGCCTCCGCCGCCGTCACCGTCGACGACGCGCGCGAGCTGCTGCCTCGGGGCGGGAGCGTCACCGTCGAAGACGGGATGCCCGGATGGCGATTCGACGACGCGGCCCGCTGCCTCTACATCGCCGTCGGTACGCCCGGGGTCAAGGCCGTCGCCCGGCTGCGACGAGCCAACCCGACACGGCGCATCGAGGTCGTCGTCACCGACGAGGGCATCGGCTCCTACGCCTCGCGGGCCTCGCGGCGCGCAGCGCTGCAACGTCACGGCACCCCGGCGGGGAAGGCCGCAGCGCGCACGCTCGTCACCGCAGCCTTCGCGCGCGCCTGCACGACGCTGCGGTGGCCGACGTTCCGTTCGGTCGGATCATCGTGGGAGGTGACGCCGGCCGTCGCCGCCGAGTTCGGACGCGAGTTGGGCGACGCGCGCCCCGGCAGCGACGCGAGCGCCGTCATCCTCACCCAACCGGTCGTCGACCTCGGCTGGTGCTCGCCGCAGGCCTACCTCGCGTACGTGCGACGCCTCGCGGACGCCGCGACCGCGGCCGGGCTGCGACCGCTCGTGCGTCCGCACCCCGCCGAAGATCGCGCCCGGTACGCGGAGTTCGACGTCATGCCCTCGCGGGGTACCGCCGAGCTCGACCCGGACGTCGTGCGCGCGAGCCTGGCGCTCGGCGGGCCGAGCACGGCCCTCATCAACCTGTCGGCCATGGTCGGCATGCCCGTCGTGTGGGTGAGTGAGCCGAGCGTGGCGCACCTCGACACCGACGTCTCACCCGAGCAGGCCGGGATCTTCGAGGCGTTCCTCGGTGAGCGGGTACCACTCGACGAGGTGGAGCGCGCGGTGAGTGCTACGGCCTCCCGCGGTCTCGAGAGGCGAGGGTCTGATGGGCGTCGCTGACGCAGCCGAGGGGGCCGGCGGGGGCGACACAGTCCATGGGGCCGACGGGGCGGGCGTGCCCGGCGCCATGTCGGCCGACCTGTTCGAGGTGTGGGAACCCGGCCGGCCGGTGCCGCTCGCGCAGATCCTCGGCGCCCTGCGCCGCGGCGTGGGCGACCCGAGCATGGTCATCGGCGAACGGCAGCTGTGGTGGGCCGTGACGACGCCCCTCGGGCCGACGTTGACGTGGTGGCGCTCGATGCCCGTGCGTGGCGGTGCACCCGTAGCGACGCCCGGAATCGCACGAGTGGATAGGCCGGGCCTCGGTGGGATGGCGGGCTGTGAGCCGCGAACCGCCGCCATGCCCGATGGCAGCGCGCGCGCCGAGCGTCCCGACCGCGTCGAGCTGCGGGCCTACGGCCCGGGTGCGGCGTGGTTCCAGGGTCGGGTGCCTCGCATCCTGGGCGGTGACGACGACCCGTCCGGGTTCGTGTCCCGTCACGATCGGGTGACGGCGGCACTGCGCCAGCCGCACCATCGTCACTGGCGCGCCCCGCGCACGGGGCTCGTCATCACCTCGCTCGTGCCGAGCATCCTGGAGCAGAAGGTCACCGGCAAGCAGGCGTTCGGCGGGTTTCGCGTGCTCGTACGCCGCTACGGCACGCCCATCCCGACGCCCGCGGAGGTCGTGCGCGCAGCCGGCCCGCAGGCGCATGCCGTCGCCCGCATGCACGCCGCGCCGGACGCACGGGGGTGGCGACGCATCCCGTCCTGGGCGTGGTTGCAGGCCGGCGTCGAGCCACCGCAGTCGCGCACGATCATGCGCGCGCTCGACCACGCCGACGCGCTCGAGCGGACGGCCGACCTGCCGCACGCCGAGGCCCACGCTCGACTGCGATCCGTGCCCGGGCTCGGAGTGTGGACGAGTGCCAAGGTCGCGCAGACGGCCTGGGGTGACGCCGATGCGCCGACGTTCAGGGATTACCACGTCGCGAAGCAGATCGGGCACGCGCTGATCGGCCAGGACACCGATGACGCCGGCATGGCGCGCCTGCTGGAGCCATACCGCGGGCACCGGTTTCGCGCCGAGCGCCTCATCCTCGCCGGCGGCCCGCCGCGCCCACGCCACGGCGCACGCATGACGTTGCCGTCGCACCTGCCGACGCGCACCTGGTGAAACGCATACGCCGCGGGGGAGCTGACTACGACAACAGGGCAGCGTCACCCAGGACGACGGCGCGCAGCCGGGCGGCGGCGTCGACGTCACCCGCGAGGGCGGCCCGCATGGGCGCTCGCGTCACGGTGAGTGACGACGGGTAGCGCGTCGGCGCCTCGGCGTCGTCGATGACGAGGGCGTCGACGAAGTCGGCGTACAGGTGGGCGAGGGTTGCTGATGACGCAGTCGCCCCGGTGAGTCGCCAGCTCGCGGCGTCGACGCCGGCGGGGCGGTGCCCGTCGAGGCCGATAGGGCTGAGCGCCACGACGCGCGCCGACGTGCCGCGCAGAGCGTCGCGGATCCCGCGCACCGCGAGGAATCCGGCCATGTCGAGGATCGGCGACATCGGCGGCAGGACGACGACGTCGGCGCTGCGCACGGCGTCGAGCACGCCGGGCGCGGCGTCGGCGTGATCGACGCCGGCGACGACGAACCCCTCGGGCTCGCGGCGGTCGGTGTCCTCGATCCAGCGCAGCGCGTGACGGCTGACCTGCCCACCGTCGCCGTCGGGTTCTAGCACGTGCAGTTCGATGGGTTCTTCGGTGAGCGGCAGGACGGCAGCCGTCTCGCTCTGCGGGCCGCGGCACTGCGTCCACTGCTGCTGAGCTGCGGCGACGGCGCCGGTGCCCCGCGCGTGGCGATAGGTGCGGGCCACGGCCTGGGCGAGGGCCTCATCGTCGAGCCAGCCCCACGCGCCGGTCGGAATGAGACCGGCGTCCCGCAGAGAGACGACCGCCGTGCGCGTCCCCGGCACCGCATCGTCGGAAATTCGGCACACTGCGTCGAGGTTGGGGCAGAACCTGAGACCTGCGAGACTGATGTCATGCGACGTGTTGGTGACGTAGATCACATCGAGCAACGGCGTGTTGGTGATGGACTCTCGCCCGAACAGCGCATCTAGTGCCGGGCGGGAGAGGGGACCACTAGATAGGACGCTCACATGCATTGTGTCAGTGTGACACGGGGGCGCAGCAGGGCCTCGACCACCCCCGCCGAGGGCTGATCGGGGTCACCCGTTCGGCTTGACTCACTCGAATGACACCGATGTAATAACACCGTTGGTTCTCGCCACCGCTTCGCTCTCGCTGCCACCTGCCCGCTGCGCACGACGCCCTTCGTCCGGGCGTCACCGTCGACCTTGTCGACGGCTCGCCACCGGCGGATCATCGGCTCGATCGTCGCGTCACCAGGGGGTTGTCACCGCTCGGTGATATGGCCGCTGCGAGCGACGGATCACGATAGCCACACGACCGACGTGCCGATGACCGGGACGTACCGCAGAACCCGGCCCACCCGCCGCGACCGCCGACCACGAAAGGACGGACATGCAGGAATTCATGCAGTTGATCAGCCTGCACGACGCCCTGGACGACACGGAAGAGCTGTCGTGGCAGGAGCGCGCCCTGTGCGCGCAGACGGACCCCGAGGCCTTCTTCCCCGAGAAGGGCGGCTCGACCCGTGAGGCGAAGCGCGTCTGCGTCGGGTGCGAGGTGCGCTCCGAATGCCTCGAGTACGCCCTCGAGAACGACGAGCGATTCGGCATCTGGGGCGGGCTGTCCGAGCGCGAACGCCGCAAGCTGAAGAAGCGCGCGGTCTGAGCGAAGTGTCGGCGACCCAGGTCAACGGCGTCGACGAGTTGCACGACGGCTCCCCAGCACACCCCTTCGTCACCGCTGTCCTCATCGCGCGGGACGCCCATCAGCCCTGGCTCGACGCCACCGTCACCGCCGTCTGCGCGCAGACGCGCCGCCCCGACCGCCTTGTCATCGTCGACGGTAGCGCCGCCGGACGCGTGCGCGACACCCTCGACGCGATGGCCCGCGAGCGCGCCGACCTGCGGGCGCTCGACGTCACCGTCGTCACCGCCTCGCACGACGAGGCGTTCGCCGCGCTCGTCGACCGCGCCGTCCAGGCGCTGCCCGCACGCTCCAGCGACCACGTCGTCGCGCTACGCACCCGACGCCGTGCACGTCGCCGCGAGAGCCACCCGAACGACCGGTACAACTGGCTCTGGTTGCTCCACGAGGATTCGGCGCCGCTGCCGACGGCCCTCGCCGCCCAGCTGAGGGCGGCCGGACGCAGCGAACGACTCGGCATCCTCGGCTGCAAGATCCACGAACTCGACCGCCCAGACCGGCTCGTCAACGTGGGCATCGACGTCACGACGAGCGGCCGGCACGTCGCGCGCACGCATGGCGGCGAACTCGACCAGGGCCAGCACGATCTTCGCCGCGACGTGCTCGCCGTCGCGAGCTCCGGCATGCTCGTGCGCCAGGACGTCTATCTCGAACTCGGCGGATTCGACCCCGCCTTCGACGGTGACGGCGACGGGCTCGACCTGTGTTGGCGCGCCCACCTCGCCGGGCACGCGGTGGCCGTCATCCCCGACGCCGTCGCCCATCAGGATCTCGACGCGGCGCACCTGCTGCGCTCCATCGACGGGGGTGGCTCGCGCCCTACCCGCCGCGAGCGACGTGCGCTGTCGCGCCGTGCGGGTGACCCCGATCGTCCTGCGCCGCACTCGGCTGCGACGCTGCGTCGTCACCGTCAGGTGGCCCTCGCGCGCACACCGGCGTGGCGCCTGCCGTTCGCGATGGTCTGGACGACGCTGACGTCGCTGCTGCTCGCGCTCGCGCTGCTGCTCGTCAAGCGGCCGCGGCGTGCCGCGGCCGAGTTGGGGCAGGCGAGCGCATCCTTCGGCCTGGCCCGCATCTTCGGCGCGCGCCGGCGCTTCCGCGGTCGCGCCGTCGTCAGCACTGCGCAGTTGCGGTCGTTGTTCGTGCCCGCCTCCGTCGGCCGCGCCCGCGCGTGGGAGGCGTTCGTCGAGGCCGTCACGCCCAGCGGTTCGCGGACGGCCGGTGCGAGCCCGGCGTCGTCGGAGACCGGGCCCACGTCCCAGGACGCCGAGTACCTGACGGCTCCGCGCGGCATCGTCGCGCGCGGCATGCGTCACCCCGGCCTGTGGTTGTTCCTGGCTCTCGTCGCACTGAGCGCCGTGCTCGCGCGTCGCACGTTCGACACCGACCTGCTGAGTGGCGGAGCGGGCCTGGCGGGCGGCGCTCTCGAGCCGAGCTTCACTTCCGCGAGCGCGTGGTGGCACGCGTGGCGCGACGCCTGGCAGGGCGACGGGTACGGGCATCCCGCCTCGTCGGCGCCGTATCTGCCGTTCCTCGCGGCGGGCGCGTGGCTCGTCTCGGTGTTCCCGTGGACGGATGACGCCGCGAGCGCCCAGGCCGCGCTCACGTGGTTGTTCCTCGCCGCGCCCGTCCTGGCCGGCCTCGCCGCCTATTGGGCCGGCCGCGTCGTGACGCGGCGTCCCTGGCCGCGTGCCGTCGTCGCGTTGCTGTGGGGCAGCGCCGCGCCGCTGACGGGGGCCATGGCGGACGGGCGTCTGGGCGCCCTCGTCGCCGCGATTATGGTGCCGTTGACGCTGGCCGGGTTGGCCGCGATCGCGCGTCGCTCGGGCGGCGCCGGTGCGGTGGCCGCATGCGCTCTCGCCGCGACCGTGCTCGTCGCGTTCGCCCCGCCCTTCCTGCCGGCGCTCACTGTCCTCCTGCTCGTCATCGTCGTGTTCGGTCGCCGCGCGGCGAAATGGCGGGCGCTTGCCGTCGCCGTCCTCGTGCCGCTGCTGCTGGGGCACTGGAGCGTCGAGGTGTGGCGTCACCCCGCCCGGCTCGTCGCCGGCCCCGGCACCCTCACGCAGGAGGCGGCCACCGACCCCGTCGCGATGCTGTTCGCCCACCCCGGCGGGCCCGGGTCGACGCCGCTCGTCCTCGGCATCCCCGTGCTGCTCGCGGGGCTGTTCGGCGCCGTGCGCGGACGCTCGTTCGCCGCCGCGCGGTGGGTGCTCGTCGTCGGTGCCCTCGCGTCGCTGGGGGCGGCCATGATCGTGCCGCGCCACTCCTTCGGCGCGAACCCCGGTTGGCACGTGTGGGCCGGCCTGCCGCTGCTGGCCTTCGTCGCCTGCCTGCTCGCCCTCGCGCTCGTCGCGGCCGGCGAGACCACCGTTCCGCGTACCCGCCGCGCAGCGCGCGGCACCCCGCTGCGCTGGGCCACCGCGGGCACCGTCCTCGTCACCGTCGGGACGGCGGCCTGCGCGGCCTGGACGTCGCCGACGACCACGCGGTTGATGTGCGTCGAGGACCCGTTGCCGGCCATCGCCGCCCACGACGCACACAGCGCCCGCGCGGCTCTCGTGCTCGAACTTCACGCGCGTGCGGACGCCGCCGACTTCACCGTCCGCAGCCGCGAGGCCGGGCTGCCGGCTGCCGACGCCGGCGTCCCGACGATGCGGACCCCCGCCGCCGTCACGCGGGCGATCGGGTCGCTGACGGACGCCACGGCCGATCGATCCGACGCGGCGCGCGCGCTGCGCGAAGCCGGCGTCGCGTACGTGAGCGCAACCCAGGAGCCCGGGGCACGCTCGCTCGAACTCGACGGCGTGGACGGCCTCACGCCCATGGCGAGCACCGCCGGCACCTCGCTCTACCACGTCGACGGAGAGGGCGCCGAGCGCGCCGCCCGCGTCGTCGTCACGGACGGCGAGAATCGCACGATCGTGCCCGTGAGCGGCGACCATGCGCGCGTCTCGACGACGCTGCCCGCGGGCGCTGCCGCGCGACGCGTGGCCGTCGCGGCTGGGCCGGGCTTCGCCGAGCACGCGAGCGTGACGCTCGACGGCCGCCCCCTGCGGCACGTCGCAGGCGACCTGCCGACCTACGAACTGGGCGCTGCGGGCGGTCGTCTGGAGATCGATCCCGGGACGGCGTGGCGCGGCTGGCGCTGGGCGCAGCTCGGCCTGTTCGGTGTCGTCGCGTTCCTCGCGCTGCCGTTCGGAACGCGGAAGAAGGTGCGCGCATGAGCCGTTCGCGCACGAGTCGGCCACGCACGTGGGGCGCTCAGGGGTGGATCCGCGCCGGCGTCCTTGCCGCCGGGACGGGCGCCGTCGTCCTGGCAGCGCAGGCCGCGCCCGTCCACCCGCCGAAGGCAGCGGCGCCGACGGCCCGCGCCGCCGCGATGCCCGTCGACGCGGCGTCGCTCGTGTGCCCGGGCGGCGAGGGCAAGGACGCGGCGACGCTGGCGCTCGCGTCGGCGCCGATGCAGCTGTCGTCGATGCTCGGCGGCGGGGGGCAGCTGCAGGTGAACGAGGCGGGTCACAGCTCAGCCGTGACGCTCGCGCGCGGCCACAGCATGACCCGCACCTGGAAGAACGGGCCCCTCGACGTCGTCGCGCGAGGCGCCTCGGCGCCCGGCATCACGGCAACGCAGTTCCACGAGGCGAACGGCGCCGTGAGCGCGCAGGCCTGCACCCAGGCCACGGCCGAGGCGTGGATTCCGGTGGGGGACAAGCAACCCGGCAGGCTGCTCACCGTCACCCTCGTCAACCCGGGCGCACGCGCGGTGTCCGTCGACGTCGACGTCCGCGCGGCTGACGGCGCGCTCGACTCCGCCGCGATCGCCGACAAGGCCGTGCCCGCGCATGGACGCGTCAGCGTCAACATCCCCGCGGACGCTCTCGCGCACGCTGCGGTCGTCGTCCACGTCCGTAGTGAGGACGGTGCGGTCGTCGCGAGTGTCCGCGACCGCGTCGGCGAAACCGAGCGCAAGGGCGACGACGTCGCCGCCCAGTACGCACCGCCCGCGCCGGTGCAGGAGATGCCCGGCGTGCCGGTCGTCGACCGCTCCGTACGTGTGCGTCTCGCGGCGCCAGGCTCCCGCGCGGCCGTCGTGCGCCTCCAGGCGTCCGGGAAGGACGCCGGTGACGTGAGTGAACGCGTCGTGACGGTGCCCGTCGGGCGCAGCCTCGACGTCACGCTCGACGGCATCGACGACGACGTCGCCGCGGTGCGCGCGAGCTCGCAGGAGAACATCATCGCCTCCGCCTTTGCGTCCTCGGCGTCCAAGAAATCGCGCGACTTCACCTGGGTGCCCGCCGCCCCGGCGCTCGATGCCGCAGCCGGTGCCAGTCTCGACGGGGCGCGCCACGCCGGCCGACTCGTCGTCATGGGCGAAGGGAGGGCGACGTCGGTGACGCTCGTCGTCAGCGATCCGTCCGGGAAAGCGACGCGCCGACGTCTCGACGTCCCGGCGAACGGCTGGGCGAGTGTGGACGTGCCGAAGAACGCCACGGTGTGGCTGCTGCGAGATGACGGATCAGCGGACGCCGCGCCCGTCCACGCCGCGGTGCTCGTCCGCGATGTGGGCGCCGATCAGCCGGTGACGAGCGTGCCGCTCGTGCCGACGCCGTGGCTGCGCGCGCCGGTCGAAGTCACCCAGCGCTGAGGCGCGAACCGCCGAGCCGCAGCAACTCACTCCCGAGCTTCCCCGACACCGAACCACGCCGCCGCCTGAACGCGGCGCGGCGTCCTACCGGTAGGTCAGTGTTCTTCGGCCGAGAGCCACTGCGCGTAGGTGCGTCCACCGATCTGTGTCTGCTCGCTCGGCAGATGCGCGCCGCGGGTGAAGGCGCGCATCGTCACCCCGATCGTCGGCAGCGGGGCCGTGCACGGCGCGCGTCGGCGATCGAGGTGTGCGGTGAGCGTCGCGATGTCGGCGAGGGTGAACGTCTCCGGCCCGGCGAGCTCCATCGGCGTGGGCAGGCTCGTGAGCAGCGACGCCACGTCGACGAGTTTCGTCGCCACCCAGCGCGGGTCGACGGGGCTCACCTCGATGTCCTCGACGGCGCCCAGGGCGCGAGCGCCCGCGCCGCGCACGAGCTGCGCGACGAACGGATGGAACTGGGTGGCGCGCACGATGCTCGCGCGACCGTGCCAGGCCTCGACGACGTTCTCGGCGTCGGCCTTCGCCCGGTAGTAGGGGTAGGGGTTCTCGAAGCAGCCGACGATCGAGACGTGGACGAGGTGCGCGCTCGGTGCCCACGCGTCGAGCGCGTCGACGAGGCGTCTCGTGCCCTCGACGTCGACGCGGCGCGCGTCCTTCGGGTTGCCTGCGCAGTGGATGACGGCCTCGACGCCGTCGAGCGCCGCGTCGAGCCCGGCGCCGGTGCCGAGGTCGCCGGTGACGTGCTCGAGGCGCGCCGGGATGCCGGCCGCCGCCTCGGGCAGGTCGACGTCGCGTCGGTGCGTCAGCGCGCGCACGGGGATGGAGGAGGTGAGCAGCTCCTCGACGACGCAGCGCCCGAGCACCCCCGACGCGCCCGTCACGAGCACGGGTGCGCGCCCGGCGACGAGGATGTCGGCGGGCAGCAGCGGGGCGGCGGTGGGCGTCAATCTCATTGGTCGTCCTCGTCGAGTTCGCGCCCGAGCAGGGCCGCGATTTGGGTGGTGACGACGTGCTCGACGAGCAGGTCGCGTTCGTACAGGTCGGCGGAGCGCGTCTGGATCGGCAGGCGATAAATCACCATGCGCGCGCGGTGCTTGCCCTCGGCTGGGAAGGCGCGCCCGAGCGGCACGGCGTCCTCCCACGCGCTCGGATCGGACGGCGGCACCTCCTCGACGCCGATCTCGATGTGCTCCAGGCTCTCGCCCCAACGCGCCTCGAGCCGTTCGACGCTGCGCAGCACCGCCTCGTCGAACGAGCGCGCCCGCGACAGCATCGACGGCGTGGGCGGCCACGCGAGCGGCCCACGATGGCGGCGCCCGTGACGATCGCGCCGCGTCGGGGCGTCCCCGCGCGGCGCGCGTGGGGTGGGGCGAGGAGTCACCCGGCGAGCCTAACGTGGTGCCCGCCGTGGCGTACCCTTGTGCCTCGTGACGTTGATGCGACAGTGTTCCCGATCGGCCTGCTCCCAGCCCGCCGTGGCCACGCTGACGTACGTCTACGCCGATTCGACGGTCGTGCTCGGCCCGCTCGCGACATACGCGGAGCCGCACACCTACGACCTGTGCGCCGACCACGCGACGCGCCTCACCGCGCCGCGCGGGTGGGACATCGTCCGCCTCGCCGTCGACATGACGCCGCCCGAGCCGACGCCCGACGATCTCGTCGCGCTCGCCGAGGCCGTGCGTCAGGCGGCGGTACGCCCGGCGCCGGGGGAGCCCGAGCCGACGCGCCGTTCGACGCGCAGCGTCGCCGCGAGTGACCCGACGCTGCTGTCGGCGACGGAGCGCCGCCGTCACCTTCGGGTGCTGCCCGGTCAGACGCCCGCGGACGCGCTCTCTGACGCTTCCGATGACGACGACGCCGACGGGGGCCGGTTCGACAGGCCCTTCGACGGTCGGGAAGGGCCCTCGCCCCGGTAGAGTGAACGTCGTGACTGCACCCGCGCTCAACGACTTCATCAAGGCCTACGACGTGCGTGGCCTCGTGCCCGACCAGCTCTCCCCGCGCGTCGCCCGCGAGCTCGGCGCCGCGTTCGCGCAGGTTGTCGTGCGCCCCGAGGGCGCGAACGCCATCGTCGTCGGGCACGACATGCGCCCGAGTTCTCCGGAGCTGTCGCGCGCGTTCGCCGACGGCGCCGCCGCGTACGGCGTCGACGTCACCCTCATCGGGCTGTGCTCGACTGACGGGCTCTACTTCGCCTCCGGTGCGCTCGATCTGCCGGGCGCGATGTTCACCGCGAGCCACAACCCGGCGCAGTACAACGGCATCAAGCTGTGCCGCGCGGGCGCTCGCCCCGTCTCCCTCGAGACCGGTCTCGCCGAGATCCGCGACCTCGCGCAATGGGCGCTCGATCGAGGTCAGGGTGTGCCGTTCGACGGCCCGGCGGGCAGCGTCACCGAGCGCGAGATGCTGCGCGAGTACGCCGAGTTCCTGCGCGGTCTCGTCGACCTGTCGGGCGGACGCCCGCTCAAGGTCGTCGTCGACGCGGGCAACGGCATGGGCGGCCACACCGTCCCGGCCGTGCTCGGCACCGACGCGGGCCTGGCGCAGCTGCCGCTCGACATCGTCCCGCTGTACTTCGAGCTCGACGGCACGTTCCCCAACCACGAGGCCAACCCGCTCGAGCCGGCCAACCTCGTCGACCTGCAGCAGGCCGTCGTCGAGCACGGTGCCGACATCGGCCTCGCCTTCGACGGCGATGCCGACCGCTGCTTCGTCATCGACGAACGCGGCCAGCCCGTCACGCCGTCCGCGGTGACGGCGCTCGTCGCGGAGCGCGAGATCGCGAAGGAGGTCGCGCGGGGGGCCGCAGCGGCCGACGTCAAGGTCGTCGCGAACCTCATCTCGAGCCGCGCCGTCGGCGAGGTCATCGCCGAGAACGGCGCACAGCCGGTGCGCACGCGCGTCGGGCACTCGTTCATCAAGGCGCAGATGGCCGAGCACGACGCCGTCTTCGGTGGCGAGCACAGCGCGCACTACTACTTCCGCGACTTCTGGTTCGCCGACACCGGCATGCTCGCCGCGATGCACGTGCTCGCGGCGCTGGGGGAGCGGGACGCACCGTTGTCGCAGCTCGTCGCCGCGTATGCGCGCTACGAGGCGTCGGGGGAGATCAACTCGACGGTGAGCGACGCCGCCGCGGCCACGGGCCGCGTGCGCACGTGGGTCGCGTCGCAGGGCGAGTTCACCGAGGACGCGCTCGACGGCGTGACGTTCGTCCACGAGGGCGCGGGGGAGAGCGATCCGATGTGGTGGCTCAACCTGCGCGCGTCCAACACCGAGCCGCTGCTGCGCCTCAACGTCGAGGCCGCCGACACCGCCACCATGGAGCGCGTGCGCGACGCCGCGCTCGCCGCCGTCCGCGAAGGAGAAGCTCAGTGAACGACGACAAGAGCCGCCGGCCCCTGACGATCGACCCGTGGCTGCGCGAGATCCTGCGCTGCCCCGTCACCGGCACCGAGCTGGAGGACGCGAGTGACGCCTCGGGCGCGCCCGTCCTCGTCAGCACCGGGGTCGACGCAGAACGCGGCGGGCGCCTGCAGTACCCGATACGCGACGGCATCCCCGTCCTGCTCGCCGACGACGCGAGCGTGCTGCCCGCCTGACGCTCGCGCGCGCGGTCATCGACCGCGCGGCCCGCGAACACGCTCGACGTGAGCAACGACGGCGGCGTCGCCGCGCCCCGAATGTCTGAGACGAACCCCCGAGCCGAGGAGAAGTCATGGCCCATCTCGACGAGAGCTGGCTCGACGACGCCGGCCACCTCGAACGTTGCGACTCACGCGGATCGCTGCGTGCGCTCGCCACGGCGGGCGCGCAGGTGCGTGAGGCCCTGACGCTCGCGCGCGAAGCGGGCATCGACGACGTCGCCGGGTACGAACGACCGCGTTCGGTTCTCGTAGGGGCGCTCGGCGGGTCGGAGCGCGTCGGCGATGTGTTGCAGACTCTCGCGCAGCCGAGTTCGCCGGTGCCCGTCATGACGCGGCGCGACGTGCCGCTGCCCGGTTGGGTCGGGCCGCTCGACCTCGTCATCGCGGTCTCCTTGTCCGGGCGCGCTGAGGGGCCGCTCGCACTCGCTGCGGAGGCGGCACGGCGGGGCGCGTCGCTACTGACGGTCGGTGCCGACGACTCGCCGCTCGCCGACGTCTGTGCCCGCGCTCGCGGCGTGCACATCGGTGTCGGCCGCGGGCGGGTCTCGAGCCGGACCTCGCTGTGGTCGCTGCTCACCCCCGTGCTCATGGGCGCCCGTCGGTTGGGGCTGGTCGACGTCAGCGACGACGACCTGCTTGTCGCCGCCGCGATGCTGGATGCCGAATCGGAGACGCTGCGACCGTCGTCGGAGCACTTCGTCAACCCGGCCAAGCTCGCCGCGCTCCAGCTCGCCGGGACGGTGCCCGTCGCCCTCGCCGACGGCCCTGTCGCGGCGCTCGCGGCGCGTCGGGCCTCGTCGATGTTCGCCCGCACGGCGCGCGTGCCGATGACGTGGGGTGAGCTGCCCGACGACGCGGCCGACCTCGTCGCGACGCTCGACGGCCCGTTCACTGCCGGCGCGGGGGAAGGCGCCGTCTCCGCGCCGGACGACATCTTCGCCGACCCGTTCCTCGACGCCCCGCGCCAACCGAGCCTCGGGTTCCTCACGCTGCACTCGGACGCGACGGGCGGGTCCGGCGCGGCGCGTGACGGAGCCGATGGCTTCTTCGTCAGCGATGCGCCCGGCGGAGCGAGTGGGCTGGGCGGCAACGGCACCGGTGGCGTGGGAGCACTGGCCTGGGTCGCGAGCGGCATCCAGGAGAGCGCTCGCGCGGCGGGAGCTGTCGTCGTCGAGATGCATCCCGACGCCGGCCCGGCCATCGCGCGGGCCGCGCAGCTCATGCACCGCGTCGACTTCACTGCGACGTACCTCGCGCTCGGGCAGGGCCTCGACCCCGCAGTCTCGCGTCACGTCACCGAACTGCGCGACCGGCTCGGCCGCTGACGTCCGAGCGCGCGTGTTCGCCGTCAGACCCATGTGCCCGAGGCGCGGCCGACGACGCGGAGCGCGGCCTGCGACGGGCGCGTCCTCCCGTCCCGTCACTGGGTAGGCTGAGTGGCATGAACACCGCTGCTTCGTCCTCGTCAGGCTCCCCGTTCGACCGCGCGCACGTCGCGTCGATCGTCGACCACACCCTGCTCAAGCCGGAGGCGACGCGCGCGGACGTCGACGCCCTCGCCCGTGAGGCCGAGGCGCTCGGCGCGTACTCGATCTGCGTGTCGCCGTCGATGCTCCCCGTGGAGACGAGCGTCAAGGTTGCGACGGTCTGCGGGTTCCCCAGCGGCAAGCACACGAGCGCCGTCAAGGCCGCAGAGGCCGCAGAATCCGTGGCGCGGGGGGCTGACGAGGTCGACATGGTCATCGACGTGGGCGCCGCGAAGGACGGGCGTTTCGACGACGTCGAGGCCGACGTGCGGGCCGTGCGCGAGGCCACCGAGGGCCGCGTGCTCAAGGTCATCATCGAATCCGCAGCACTGAGCGATGACGAGATCGTCGCCGTCTGCCGTGCTGCCGTCGCGGCGGGCGCGGACTTCGTCAAGACGTCCACCGGCTTCCACCCCGCCGGCGGTGCGAGCGAGCACGCCGTCCGCCTCATGCGCCAGACCGTCGGCCCCGACATCGGCGTCAAGGCCAGCGGCGGAATCCGCGACGCTGCCGCCGCCCACGCGATGATCGCGGCCGGTGCCAGCCGTCTCGGCCTCTCGGGTACTCGGGTGGTTCTCGACGGGCTCGACGGCGACGCCACCGGCGCGGACGCCCCACAGGCCGCGGCCGGTTACTGACCCGCCGCGGCCAGTACGTCAGGCGTCACGCCATGCCTGAAGCGCCCGAACTCCGACCGCGCTCGCGCGAAGGGTGACGTCTCGCTGCGGTTGAGCCCAGCCCGTCAGGGCGTCACAGCCGCGCGACGGTTCGGCACGCGCCACACGACGGCCGTGCCGCCACTGCGCCTCGCGCGGATGACGCAGGTGCCGCCGAGTCGCTCGGCCCGCGCGACGAGGTGGGCGATCCCCGAGCGTCGTTCGAGGTGCTCGGGCAGGCCGCGTCCGTCGTCGGTGACCTTGACGAGCACCTCGTCGCCGACGTCGAGCACGACCCGCACGGCGCTCGCATGCGCGTGCCGCGCCGCGTTGCTCAGTGCCTCACGCATCACGGCGAGCAGGTCGGTGACGAGGGCGTCGTCGAGCGTCCAGTAGGCACCACTGACGCTGACGCTCGGCGCGAATCCGAGGGCGTCCTGCGCCTGCGCGGCGAGCTGGTCGACGGTGTGCGCGAGCGCCAACGCGGCGCCACCGGTGTGCAGGTCGAAGATCGCGCGGCGCACGTCGGTGACGGTCTCGTCGAGGTCGGTGATGACGGCGTCGAGCTTCTCGACGGCGACCTCGTCGTCGATGCGCGGCAGCGCACTCTGCACGCGCATGCCGGCGGCGAAGATGCGTTGGATGACGTGGTCGTGCAGGTCCTGCGCGATGCGGTCGCGATCTTCGAGGATGGCGACGCGTTCGGCCTCGGCGTGCCGGTAGGCGAGCAACGTCGCGACCGAGAGTCGGTCCGCGATCGTCTGCCCGATGGCCTCCATGGGTTCGGGGTCGAGCGAAAGCGTCGGGCGGTCCCAGGCGAACAGCAGCAGCTCCGGGTTCTCGCCGTCACTGGCGAGCGGCACGACCATCGCGCAGCGCATGCGCTCGTCGACGAGGCGCGCCGCGACGTCGTGCGTGAAGAATCGTGCGCGCGGCGCGAGGAGCAGTTCTTCGGCGAGGTCGCCGAGGCGCGCTGCGCTGCGGTGACCCGGCACGTGTTCGACGTGGTTGGCGGTGAGGATCGAGTCGAACCGCGCGACGACCTGCGGCCACGCTTGCGCCGGCGGCAGTTGCGAGAGGAGCTGCGCGGCCTCGGCCGCCGCGCGGTGCCAGCGCTCGCGGGCCCCCGCCTCGGCGAGCGTCCGAGCGTGCGCGATGGCGGACGCCGCGGCCGACGCGAGCGCCTCGAGCACCCGTTCGTCGCGGGCGGAGAACTCCTCGGCGTCGCGCTTGTTCGTCAGGTAGATGTTGCCGTAGACCTGCCCGCGGATGACGACGGGGCAGCCGAGGAACGACGACATCGGCGGGTGGTGCTCGGGAAAGCCGACGCTCGCCTCGTGCGCGGCGATGTCGGGCACGCGCAGCGTGTGCGGGTGGGCGATGATCGCGCCGAGGACGCCCTCGCCGTGGGGGCCGTCGCCGATGAGTGCGGCCGTCTCGGCGTCGATGCCGTGGATGACGACGTCGTCGAAGCGCCCCTCGGCGTTGAGCACGCCGAGCGCCCCGTACTGGGCGCCGGTGAGTTCCGCTGCGGTCTCGACGAATCGGCGCAGCAGTGGTTTGAGCTCGAGATCCTTGCTCAGTTCGATGACGGCGGCCAGCAGAGCCTCGTCAGGCTCGTTCGGCAAGACCGGATCGAAGGAGCGGATCGACGCGGTGACCATGCGCCGATGATAGGCACTCGGCGCTGAACAGAGCCTCCCGCGTCGGCAGGACGACATCGCCGCGCTGCGGCGCATCCGACGTCGAGCGAATGGCGAGCGGGCCGGTGACGCTGATCGACCAGCACGTTCCGTCGATGAGCGCCTCGACCTGCACGGCCGCGATGTCGCGTCGCTGCGCGCCGCGTGTGACGCTCGGGTGGGCCGTCTCGACGACGACGTCGCCACCCGTAACACGCACGCCACAGGGCATGACGAACGGAAGAGCACCCCGCGAGACGCTGACGTGCGCCCGACCGGTCCGTCCCATGGCATCGAGCATCTGCTCCGGTGTCGGTTCGCTCGGTGAGGGCATGCTTCATCCTCACCCGCGCCTCACCGCAGCGCCCGGGGACCTTCGTCCTCACCTGCGCGCCGGTGATGTGGCAGGAACCTCCTGAGCTGACGCGGCGTCAGCGCCGTGTTTTGTGCATGGGCGTCGACATTCGGCTGCGTGACGACGGTGATCGGGACGCGCTCGTGCGGCTGCTGTGCGAGCAGCAGCCGGTGTCGGGGTATCCGGTGCGGTGGCCGCTGCCCGGGCCGGTCGAGGGCTTCATCTTCCGCGATCGTGACGAGATCGCGTGGGTGGCGTGTGACGCCGACGCGGCTGACGGGCTGGAACGAGACCAGGGTCAAGTCCGTCATGCGCCCATCCTGGGGGAGCGCGCGGCGCGAACTCAACGCAGCGGCCACAATGGGGTCATGACTGTGCGCGTGTATCTGCTCGACGACCACGAGATCGTCCGTCGCGGCCTGGCCGAGTTGCTGGCGTCATCGGGGCGCTGCGAGGTCGTCGGCGAGAGCGGCAGCGCAGAGGAGGCGACGCGGCGCATCCCGGCGGCGCGCCCCGACGTCGCCATCCTCGACGGCCGGCTGCCAGACGGCACGGGCATGGAGGTGTGCCGCGCCGTGCGCAGCGTCGACGAGAACATCCGCTGCCTCATCCTCACCTCCTACGACGATGACGAGGCCCTGCTCGCCGCGATCCTCGCGGGCGCGAGTGGGTACGTCCTCAAGCAGGTGCGCGGCGCCGACCTCATCGAGACGATCGAACGCGTCGCGGCGGGGGAGTCGCTGCTCGACACCGCCGACGCCGACGTCATCCGCGCGCGCCTGCGCGGTGACGGTGCCCTCGAGAGCCCCGAACTCGCCGCGCTCACCGAGCAGGAGAAGCGCGTGCTCGACCTCATCACGCAGGGGTACACGAACCGTCAGATCGCGGGGCGCCTGCACCTCGCGGAGAAGACGGTGAAGAACTACGTCACCAGCCTGCTCGCGAAACTCGGCCTCGAATCGCGCACGCAGGCGGCCGTCCTCATGGAGCGCCTGCGCCACCCGCACTGACGCCCATCGTTCGACGCCTCGAGGCTCGGGAGGCTCGCTCGCGCAGAGAGGTCCGTGAGAAGAAATGCCCGGCGTTCCGGGGTTGTCCCCGCCTGCGCCTAGGGTTGGGGCATGGCTCATTTCGACCTCGTCATCATCGGCACCGGCTCGGGCAACTCGCTCGTGACGCCCGACTTCGCCGACAAGCGCGTCGCCGTCATCGAGAAGGGTGTCTTCGGCGGCACCTGCCTCAACGTCGGCTGCATCCCGACGAAGATGTTCGTCCAGGCCGCCGAGGTGGCGCGCAGCGCGCGGGAGGCGTCGCGCCTCGGCGTCGACGCGCACGTCGATCAGGTGCGCTGGGACGACATCCGCGACCGCGTCTTCGAGCGCATCGACGCGATCTCCGCGGGCGGACGCGCGTACCGCGAGCGCGGCAGCGACGACGGCAACACGACCGTGTTCAGCGGCCACGCGCGCTTCACCGGCGACCGTACGCTGCGCGTCGAGGGCTATGACGAGGAGATCAGCGGCGACCAGATCGTCATCGCGACCGGCGCGCGTCCCAACATCCCGCCCGTCGTCACCGACAGCGGCGTGCCCTACGAGACGAGCGACACGATCATGCGCATCGAGAAGTTGCCGCGTTCGCTCGTCATCGCCGGCGCCGGGTACATCGCCCTCGAGTTCGCCCACGTGTTCTCGTCCCTCGGCGTCGAGGTGACGATGCTCGCACGCGGAAAGCGCGTGCTGCGCCACGCCGACGACGACGTCAGCCGCGTCCTCACCCACGCCGCCACCGACCAGTGGGCTCTCGAACGTGATGCGGTCATGGAGTCGATCGAACAGCGCGACGGGACGATCCGCGTGACGCTGAGAGGTGGGCGCGTCGTCGAGGGCGAGATGCTCCTCGTCGCCACGGGCCGCATCCCCAACACCGACGACCTCGGCCTCGAGAACACCCGCGTCGAGGTGCGCGACGACGGGCGCATCGTCGTCGACGAGTACGGACGCACGGGCGCTGACGGCGTCTGGTCACTCGGCGACTGCTCCTCGCGCTACCAGCTCAAGCACGTCGCCAACGCCGAGGAGCGCTGCGTCGCGCACAACCTCGTCCACCCCGACGACCTGCGCGCGTTCCCGCACGACGTCGTGCCGGCGGCGGTCTTCACGCACCCGCAGGTCGCCACCGTCGGGCTGACGGAGGACGAGGCGCGCGAGGGCGGGCACGCCATCACGACGAAGGTGCAGAAGTACGGCGACATCGCCTACGGCTGGGCCCTCGAGGACACGACGAGCATCTGCAAGGTCATCGCCGACAAGGCGACGAAGAAGCTGCTCGGCGTGCACCTCGTCGGCCCGGAGGCCTCGATCGTCATCCAGCCTGCAGTCCAGGCGATGTCGTTCGGGCTCACCGCCGACGAGATGGCACGCGGGCAGTACTGGATTCACCCGGCGCTCACCGAGGTGCTCGAGAACGCGCTGCTGGGGCTCGAATTCGACTGAGCCCCAGGATGCGCCCCGAATGAACCCCGGGGTGCGACGGCGAGACTGAGCCCCAGGATGCGCCCCGAATGAACCCCGGGGTGCGACGGCGAGTGAGCCCTGGCAGCGATGTCAGAGCGGCAGCGGCGTCCCGACCCCGGCGCGCTGGGCGGCCTCCTGTACCGCGACGGCCGCGGCAGCGTCCTGCAACCCGATCCCGACCGAGGCGTAGAGCGTCACGCGCGGGCGACGCTCACCGTGGGCGCCTGCGTCGCTGTCGGCGGTGCCGTGGTTGGTGACGCCGTTGTTCGAGGAGTCGTCGTTCCAGACGTGACGTTCTGCGTCATCGTCATCGGCATGTGCGGCGTCGCGCACGAGCACCTCGCCGAGCGTCTCGACGCTGCCGGTCTCGAGCACCCCGGCCATGAGGGCCGCGACGACGCACCCGTTGTCGGCCAGTGCCGTCTCGCGGTCGTCGACGACGACGCGTGCCTGAGCGACGAGGTCGCTCGGCACCTCGGATCGCTCGGCGCTGAACGAGCCCACAGAGATGACGAGGGCGCCGTCACGCACCCAGGTCGCCTCGAGCACGGGCGTCGTCGACGTCGTGCACACCGCGATGACGTCGGCGTCCGCGCACGCCTGCTCGACCGTGTCGACGAGTTCCATGTCGGGTGCGCCCTCGGGTTTCGTCGTATGCCAGCGCGCGACCAACTCGTCGGCACTCGCGCGGTTGCGCGCCGCGAGCCGGATGCGACCCACCGTGTGCTCACCGCCGACCGCGCACAACGCGTGCGCGTGCGCCTCGGCCTGCACGCCGCTCCCGACGATCGCGACATGAACACCGGTGCCGTCCCGGGCACCGACACCTGCGCCGTCGGCCTCACCGACGTCGTCGCGCCCGCTCGAGTCAGGCGACCACAACGCCTCCATCGCGACGGCGCTCGCTGCCGCCGTGCGGCGTGTCGTCAGCGTCGTGCCGGCCATGACGCACGTCGGCACACCTGTCGTCGGGTCGAGCACCGTGACGAGCGCGTGCACCGCGGGCAGCCCCGCGCCGACGTTGCCGGCGTGTACCGAACCGAACTTGCTGACGGCCGGTGCGCTCGCCTCGGCCCGCGCGGCGTAGCAGAACGCGACGTCGTCGCCGCGCCCCGGCAGCAGCAGACGTGCGGGCAGCAGCGCTCCTCCGCGTCCGAGCGCGGTGAACGCCGCGTGCTGCGAGGCGTGCGCGACGTCTGCCGTGAACGCTGCCCGGACGTCGGATTCGCTGAGGTAGAGCAGAGTCGGCACGGCGGGTCCTTCGCTGGATCGAGGGAGTGTGACGGCGCCGTCGCGGTTGGCGGCGCGAGAGGCGCCACCTATTCTCGGGGTCATGAGTGACGAGAAGGAAACCGGATCGGGCGGGCACAGCGGCAACAACACGGCGATCTTCGCCGCGCTGGCGGCCAATCTGGGCATCGCCGTCACGAAGATCATCGCGTGGTTGCTCACCGGCATGAGTTCGATGCTCGCCGAGGGCATCCACTCCGCCGCCGATTCGGGCAACCAGATCCTCCTGCTCATCGGCGGCAAGAAGGCCCAGAAGGACGCGGACGAGGATCACCCGTTCGGTTACGGGCGTGAGCGTTACCTCGCTGGCTTCGTCGTCAGCATCATCGTGTTCTCCCTCGGTGGCCTGTTCTCGCTGTTCGAGGCATACGAGAAGTTCCATCAGATGCGCGAGCCCGGCGCGAAGCAGCCGTCGACGGACGAGGCCTGGTGGTGGGTGCCGATCGTCGTGCTCGTGCTGGCGATCCTCATGGAGGGCCGTTCCCTCATGACGGCGGTCAAGGAGGCACGCGAGCAGAAGGGCGAACAGAGCTGGGGGCAGTTCCTCAAGTCGGCGAAGAGCCCCGAGTTGCCTGTGCTCCTGTGCGAGGACTCGGCGGCCGTCACCGGTCTCGTCTTCGCCCTCGTCGGCATCTCGCTCGCCCTCGTCACGCAGAACGGCATCTGGGACGCCGTGGGCGCCGGCCTCATCGGCATCCTGCTCATCCTCGTCGCGATCTTCCTGTTCCGTGAGACGAAGTCCATGCTCCTCGGCGAGGCGGCGACCCCCGAGACGGTGCGCGACATCCGACGTGCCATCGAGTCGGCGGACGGCGTGAACCGCGTCATCCACATGAAGACGAGCCACCTCGGCCCCGAGGAGTTGCTCGTCGCCGTCAAGTTCGCCGTCGACAAGAGCGACACGGGTGAGGAGATCGCCCACGCCATCGACATGGCTGAACAGGCGGCACGTGCCGCGAAGCCCGACATGCAGTTGCTCATGTACCTCGAACCCGACATCGACCTCGGGCGCGTCGGCAGCCGTATCGGGCACCGCTCGTCCGCGGTGCACACCGACCTGCCCGACGAGCGGGTGAACGACGGCGGCTCCACCCAGCACGGTGCGACGCGCATCGAGGGCTGAAGCTCGGAGTCGATAGCTTCCCTCAGCGTATTTCGTGAGCCTCCCAGGTTTCTCTAGGCTGTGCGCATGATGCCCGCCGCTCCGCACCCGAGGCCTGACGCCATGCCGCCGTCGCACCGAAGCGCGCAGGTGCGCTGATGGCGGGCGGACTGTTCGCACTGCTCGACGACGTTGCCGCGCTCGCGCGCATGGCTGCGGCGTCCGTCGACGACGTCGCCGCCGCTGCCGGCAAGGCGAGCACGCAGGCCGTGGGCGTCGTCGTCGACGACACGGCCGTGACGCCGCGCTACGTGCAGGGTCTCGCCGCGGAACGCGAGCTGCCGATCATCGCGAAGATCGCGAAGGGCTCGATCCGCAACAAGCTGCTCATCATCCTGCCCGTCATCCTCGTGCTGTCACAGTTCTTGCCCATCGCGGTGACGATCCTGCTCATCCTCGGTGGCCTCTACCTGTCCTACGAGGGCGCGGAGAAGATCCATCACGCCCTCGCGCACCGCCGCGCCCACCGCGAGGAGACCCCGGCCGAGCACCTGGCCGAGGACGTCGCCACCGAGTCCGTCGACGAGAACAAGGTCATCGCCGAGGCCGTCCGCACCGACCTCATCCTGTCGACCGAGATCATGGTCATCTCGCTGCAGACCGTCGATCACGAACCCTTCCTCACCCGCACCATCGTCCTCATCGTCGTCGCGTTCCTCATCACCGCGCTCGTCTATGGCGTCGTCGCACTGATCGTCAAGATGGACGACGTGGGCCTGCACCTCGTCGAGTCGGGCAAGAACGAGAAGCTCGGCCGTGGACTCGTGGCAGCGATGCCCAAGGTGATGTCGTTCCTGTCGACGCTGGGCGTCGTGGCGATGCTGTGGGTCGGTGGGCACATCCTGCTGGCGAACTCCGCCGAACTGGGCTGGCACGCGCCGTACGACGCCGTCCACCACGTCGAGCACGCCGTGGCCGACGCCACCGGAGCGCTCGGGGGAGTGCTCGCCTGGCTGACGAACACCCTCATCAGCGCCATCGTCGGCGTCCTCGTCGGTCTCGTCCTCGTCGCCCTCGTGACGCCCGCGCTCGCCCGCCGCAGCGGCGAGGTGGCCGCCGCGCACTGAGCGATGCGGCGCCCCGGGCGGCCTGTCAGTGATGGCGGATAGACTGACGAGCACGCGTTCGGCGTGGGTGATGACACATGCGCGAAGCAGCCCAGAGGGGCGCGCCGGCGACGCCTGATCGAGAACGTCATTCGACAACCGAAGGGAACGACATCCCCATGTCCTTCGACTACAAGATCCGCGACATCAGCCTCGCCGAGGCCGGCCGCCACCAGCTGCGCCTCGCCGAGCACGAGATGCCCGGCCTCATGAGCCTGCGCGAGGAATACGCCGAGTCGCAGCCGCTCGCCGGCGCCAAGATCGCCGGCTCGCTGCACATGACCGTCCAGACGGCCGTCCTGATCGAGACCCTGACGGCGCTCGGCGCCGAGGTCCGCTGGGCGAGCTGCAACATCTACTCGACGGACGACGCCGCGGCCGCCGCCGTCGTCGTCGGCCCCGACGGCACGCCCGAGGACCCGAAGGGCGTCCCCGTGTTCGCCTGGAAGGGCGAGAGCCTCGAGGAGTACTGGGCCTGCACGAACGAGATCCTCACCTGGTCCGGTGACGACGCCCCCAACATGATCCTCGACGACGGCGGCGACGCCACGATGCTCGTGCACAAGGGCACCGAGTGGGAGAAGGCCGCCCAGGTGCCGCCCACCACCGAAGCCGACTCCGAGGAGTTCAGCGTCTTCAAGGCCCTCGTGCGCTCCACGATGGCCGACGACCCGCAGAAGTGGACGAAGGTCGGCGAGCGCATCAAGGGCGTCACCGAGGAGACGACCACCGGCGTGCACCGCCTCTACGAACTCGCGCGCGCGGGAGAACTGCTGTTCCCGGCGATCAACGTCAACGACTCCGTGACGAAGTCGAAGTTCGACAACAAGTACGGCACCCGCCACTCCGTCATCGACGGCCTCAACCGCGCCACCGACGTGCTCATCGGCGGCAAGGTTGCCGTCGTCGCCGGATACGGGGACGTGGGCAAGGGCGTCGCCGCCGCCCTCGCCGGACAGGGCGCCCGCGTCGTCATCACCGAGATCGACCCCATCTGCGCGCTCCAGGCCGCGATGGAAGGCTTCCAGGTGACGACGATGGACAAGGCCTGCGAGTACGGCGACATCTTCGTCACGACGACCGGCAACTTCGACATCATCACCGCCGACCACATGGCACGCATGAAGAACAAGGCCATCGTGTCCAACATCGGCCACTTCGACAACGAGATCGACATGGCCGGCCTCGCCAAGATCCCCGGCATCGAAAAGGTCGAGATCAAGCCGCAGGTCCACGAATGGACGTTCGACAAGGGCGCCGACGACGAACGCTCCATCATCGTGCTGTCCGAAGGCCGCCTCATGAACCTCGGCAACGCCACCGGCCACCCCAGCTTCGTCATGTCCAACTCGTTCGCCAACCAGACGATCGCCCAGATCGAACTGTGGACCAACGGCAACGCCTACACCGACAACGGCAAACCCCTCGTCAAGACGCTCCCCAAGCACCTCGACGAAAAGGTCGCCCGCGCCCACCTCAACGCCCTCGGCGTCGAACTCACCGAACTGCGCAAGGACCAAGCCGAATACATCGGCGTGGACGTTGCCGGCCCGTACAAGCCGGAGCACTACCGCTACTGACCGCGCGCAAGCGCGCGTCAGTAGCGGGAGTGCTACGGCTTGATTCTCTCTGGCGCTTCTTGTGGCCGGGCCCTGGCGGGCCCGTCTCACTGCGACACGCGGGCCGTCCACGTTGCGACGTGGTACGGCCCGCAGGATCCGGAACGTGCCGATGCTGGCCGGCTCGCAAGCTCGCCGGTCCAGTCTCGGCGCGTTACGGCTTGATTCTCTCTGGCGCGTCTTGTGGCCGGGCCCTGGCGGGCCCGTCTCACTGCGACACGCGGGCCGTCCACGTTGCGACGTGGTACGGCCCGCGTGGCTGTCGCCGTTTCAACCGTGGGCGCGGGGTGTGCACACCTGCCATTTACGGTCACATTCGCGAATCTCGCCCACCTGTGCGAATCACGTCCACATTCGGTCAGACAGAACGCACGCGCAGGCAGAGTGGGGACGAACGTCCCGGGGACGGCAGGACGCGCGAAGAGGTCCGGGGTGGGCCCGCGGGCATGTGTGACAATGAGCCGAGGACGGCGCCCCACCGGGCGCACGCGCCGCACGAAGGAAGGGGCCCCCACGTGATGAACCGTGTGCTGATAGTCGACGACGACCCGGCACTCGCCGAGATGCTCGGCATCGTTCTGCGCGGCGAGGGCTACCACGTCACCCACTGCGGCGACGGCACGTCAGCGCTCGCCACGTTCCGCGACGCGAAACCCGACCTCGTCCTGCTCGACGTCATGCTGCCCGGCAAGAACGGCGTCGAAGTGTGCCGCGCCATCCGCGCCGAATCCGACGTCCCCATCGTCATGCTGACCGCCCGCACCGACACCCTCGACGTCGTCGCCGGCCTCGAAGCAGGCGCCGACGACTACGTCAACAAGCCCTTCAAACCCGCCGAACTCGTCGCCCGCGTCCGCGCCCGTCTGCGCCGCGGCGACGCCGAACCCGAAACCGTCACCATCGGCGACCTGACGATCGACCTCGCCGCCCACTCCGTCACCCGCGACGGCACCCCGATCTCCCTCACTCCCCTTGAGTTCGACCTCCTGCTCGCCCTCGCCCGCAAGCCATGGCAGGTGTTCAGTCGCGAAGTGTTGCTGGAACAGGTCTGGGGTTACCGCCACGCCGCCGACACGCGCCTCGTCAACGTGCACGTCCAGCGCCTGCGCGCCAAGGTCGAGAAGGACCCGGAGAAGCCCGAGATCGTCGTGACCGTGCGAGGTGTGGGATACAAGGCCGGTGCCAGCACACCCGCCACCTGAGGCACCCCGCAGCGTCCTACGACGCGCCTACGACGCGTCCCGCCGCGCAATCGGGCGCCTCGTCGCGTTCTGCGTGCGCAGCTGGCGACGTAGCCTGCACGTGCGCGTCATCAGCCTGACGATGCTCATGGGCCTCACCGTCGTCATCGCCGTCGGATCCCTCATGTACCAGGGCATCGCCGACGGGCTCGTGCGCAGCAAGACCGCGTCCGCGCAACAGATCGCGCTGAGCGAGACCGCTGACGTCCAGAGCGCGTTCGACGCGACCGACAAGACCGACATGACGACGCTCTACAACCTCTCGCGTGACTCCGTGCAACGCATCGCAAGCCCCCTCGACGACTCCGCGCGCCTCGTCATCCTCATGCGCGCCAGCGACAACACGCGCCCCGGCATCCCCCTCGTCGCGACGGCCCGTGCGCGCGGCTTCACCCCACCCGCCGACGTGCGCGGCGCCCTCGCCCGCGACCCCGCGCATCAGCAGAGGAAGATCGTCTCCCTCGACGCGACCGGCCGCCACATCCCCGCCGTCATGGTCGGCTCACGCGTCAGCATCCCCAACGCCGGCGCGTACGACCTGTATCTCATCTTCCCGATGGACAAGGAAGCCGACTCGCTCAGCATCGTGCGCACCTCGTTCGCCGCCGGCGGCCTCGCGCTCATCCTGCTCCTCGGCGCCTGCGCCTACCTCGCGACGCGCCTCGTCGTGACGCCCGTCCGCTCCGCCGCGCACGTCTCCGAGCGCCTCGCCGCCGGCAACCTCGACGAACGCATGCCGGTGCGCGGAGAGGACGACATCGCGCGCCTCGCGACGAGCTTCAACGCCATGGCCTCGAGCCTGCAACGTCAGATCGGCCAGCTCGAGGACCTGTCGCACCTGCAGCAACGCTTCACCTCCGACGTCTCGCACGAACTGCGCACACCGCTGACGACGATCCGCATGGCCGCCGACATGATCCACGACTCACGCGGCGACTTCGCGGCGCACGTCGCGCGTTCTTCCGAACTGCTGTCGAAGGAGCTCGACCGCTTCGAGTCGCTGCTCGCGGACCTGCTCGAGATCAGCCGATTCGACGCCGGCGGCGCCGTGCTGAGCCGCACACCCACGTCGATGCGCCAGCTGTGCGCCGAGGTGAACGACATGCACGCGCAGCTCGCCGACAAGCTCGGCTGCCGCCTCGTGCTCGACGCGCCGAACGACGTCACGATCGACGTCGACCGCCGCCGCGTCGAGCGCATCCTGCGCAACCTCGTCGCCAACGCCATCGAGCACGGCCAGGGCCAGCCCGTCGTCGTGACGTTGCGCGCCAACTCGACTGCCGTCAGCGTCAGCGTCCGCGACTACGGCATCGGACTCAAGGAGGGCGAGGCGGACAAGGTCTTCGACCGGTTCTGGCGCGCCGACCCCGCCCGCGCCCGCACGACGGGCGGCACGGGCCTCGGATTGTCGATCTCTCTCGAGGACGCCCGCCTGCACGACGGTTTTCTCGAGGCGTGGGGCGCACCCGGCGAGGGCTCCTGCTTCCGGTTGACGCTGCCGCGCGTGCAGGGCGTCGCCATCGCCGCGAGTCCGGGCCCGCTGCAGCCCGGCCTCACCGCGAGGACGAAACAGATCTCGAGCGGCACGATGCGCACCTCCGACGGCGGGGCACGCCTCGCGTCGGGCTACCCGGTCGCGATCGATGCGAAGAAGCGCTCGAACGCGCTGCCCCAGGTCATCGACGGTGAGGGCGCCGTCGACGCCGAGGACCCACGATGAGCCCGCGACGCAGGCCGCCGCGCGCCCTGGTGGCCGTGGCTGCCGCGGCGAGCGTGTTCGCGACCGCCGGGTGCGTCGGGTTGCCCTCGACGTCGAGCGTCGCGCCGGGCAAGGCCGTCGACGCGAAGGACGACAGCGAACCGCTCGCCGTCGAGCCGCTGACGGCGTCGGCCTACGACGATCCGCGCCAGATCGCGACTGGTTTCCTGCGCGCCCAGATGTCCGCGCACGACGACTACCAGGCTGCCCGCACCTTCCTCACCGGCGACGCGAGCCGTCGCTGGAAACCGGGCACCGCCGTCACCGTCTTCGCGGGCGACAGCGACATCACGGCCACCCGCCCCGACACGACGACGGTGCGTCTCAGCGTCCCCGTCGTCGCGACGATCGACGCCGATGGCCACCTCGTGCGCCAACCGTCGACGACCCGCCGCGACCTGCGCTTCACGGTGAGTTCCACGGCCGGGGGATGGCGCCTCAGCCAGGTGCCCGACGGGCCGGGCGTGTGGATCAGCAGCACGGACGTCGCGCGCCTGTTCAGCCGCGTCAACGTGTACTACCCGGCCGCCTACGGACGCTCGCTCGTACCCGACCCGCGCCTGCTGCCGCGCCAGGGTCTCGCGACGGCGCTCGCGCGCGCGGCGCTCTCCGCCCCACCGCAGTGGCTGCGCCCCGCCATCGCGACGAGCCTGCCGACGGGGACGGCGCTCGCCGTCGACGCCGTGCCCGTGCGCGACGGCGAGGCGGACGTCGCGCTCTCCAGCCGCGCGAGTGCTGCCGACAACCCCGCGCGCGCCGCGCTGTGGGCGTCGGTGACGGCGACCGTCATGCAGGCGCCGGAGGTGCGCTCGGTCTCGGTGCGCGTCGGCGGGGCGCGCCTGGAGACCGACAACCTGCCTGCGCAGGTGAGCGACCCGAGCCAGGTCGGCTACTCGATCACCGCCGACAGCCTCGACGAGGTCATCTCCCGCAGTGGCGCCTACCTCGCCTGGACGCACGCCCGGGCGAACGACTCCGTCTCGGGCACCGACGCCCGCGCGGCGCAGGGACGCCCCGTGCTGCCCGCGGTGCCGGCCGACTGGTCGTTGCTCGCCGCCGGCCAGGGCGGGCGGCAGATCGCGGCGATCTCGAAGGACCGCACGTCGGTACGACGCTGGCTCAACGGCACCGACGTCACCGTCCCCGATCTCGGAAACCAGCTCGTGCGTCCCGCGTTCGACAGCTCCGGATGGTTGTGGGTGGCAGGCCGCACGTCGTCGGCATCAACACCGTCGTCGCAGGCGTCCAGGTCGAAGAGGACAGGCGACACCTCGAGCGCCGCGCTGTGGGCGCTCGACACGACGTCGACCTCGCCGACGCGAACACCCACAGCCCTCGACGTCCCGTGGCTCGGCGCGTCCTCCGTCACGTCGCTCAGCGTGTCGCCCGAGGGCTCCCGCGTCGCTCTCACCATCCGTGACGGCGACGACGCGCGCGCCGTCGTCGCAGCCGTCGAACGCGACGAGCGCGGTCGACCTGTCTCCCTCGGCCCGGCGCACGACATCGCGCCGGGCGTGCACGACGTCAAGGACGTCGTGTGGGCGGACGGCACGTCCCTCGCCGTCCTCGGCACGAGCGACGGTCTCCTGCAACCGACCCTCGTGCCGCTCGACGACGCCCCGGTGCCCCTCGGCGGCGTCACGGGCGCGAGCAGCCTCGTGTCTACTCTCGACGGGCGAAGCGGCCTGTTCGTGCGAACCGACGCGAACACCGTCTTCACGCGCCAGGGCTCCTCGTGGAGCAGTTTCCTCACCCGGGGCGACCTCATCGCCCCGCGATCCTGACACCCGTCTCCGCTTGGGACGCCGTCGTTCGGCGCCCGCCGAACGTGCTCGTCGCTCTGGATGAGGTGGTCGAAAGCGCGCAGGGCAGCGTGGGCCGAGACTCCGTCGTCCACAACCGGTGACGGCTGTGGCCCGGGGGAGCGCTGCGGCGCACCCTCGTCCACAGGGGCGAGCGCGTGTCGGTGGTGACGTCGTCGCGCGGGCGGCATCATGGCGGGTGTGCCCCGCCAGTCTCGCGACGTCGGCGCCCGGCTCACGCCGCCGGTCGCGTGGGTGAGGGGCGCGCTGCGTGACGTCGTCGATCTGGCGTGGCCGTCGAACTGTCTCGGCTGCGGCGCATGGGGCCCGAGCTGGTGCGCGACGTGCGACGCCGGTCTGTGCCGTGAAGCGTTCACGGTGCGAGCCCATCACGCCCCCGAACTCGACGTCGCCGTCGCTGCGGCGTTCGACGGGCCGTTGCGCGAGGCCATCACGGCGTTCAAGGATCGTGGCCGCAGCGACGGCCTCGACGTCCTCGTGCGCCTCGCGCGCCGCTCGCTCGCTCGCGCACTCACCGACGCCACACTCGAAGATGCCGCGCTGGGCACGGGGCCATCGGCCGGCGCCGGGCCACTCGTCCTCGTGCCCATTCCGTCCCGGGCCGCGGCCTACCGTGAGCGGGGACGCTTTCCGTTGGGCGAACTGTGCGACGCCGTGTGTCGGGGCACCAGCCTCGTCAGCGGACGGAGCCTGCTGCGGCACCGCGATCGGGGCGTCGTGGATCAGGCGCGGCTGACTCTCGCCGAGCGACGCCGCAACGTCGAAGGGGCCTTCAGGATCGAGCCGCGGACGGCGGAGCGTCTCGTTCGCGCCGGCGCGCGCGTCGTCCTGTTCGACGACGTCGTGACGAGCGGCGCGACGCTCGCCGCGGCGCACGCGACGCTGCAACGAGCGGGCGTGCGGGTCGTCGCCGTCGCGGCGCTCGCGGCGACGCCGCACGAGCCGAACGCCCGCTCGGCAGGCTGACCGCGGGACGATCACACCCCGCCGGCGCCCGCAGCGGGGGCGGCCGGAATCCACCGTTCACGAACCCTTCCCCGGGCGTCGATGGGGGGTTAGGTTGGAGAACATCGAACAGCATCCCCGCAGGAGGTGGTGGCGCGCACGAAGCGGCTCCCGACGCCTGCAGCCGGGCTGACGGGGCCGATTTCTCACCGAAGTTTCTCTCGATCCGAGGAGTCGATTTCCATGGAGATCACCGTGACCGGCCGACACATCGAGGTTCCTGCCCGCCTCGCGCGACACGTCGAGGACAAGCTGGCCAAGGTTCCGCAGCTCGACCCGCGCGTCATGCGCTGCGACGTCGTCATCACGTACGAGCCGAACCCGCGCCGCGCCAAGGAGGCCTACCGCGTCGAGGTGACGTGCCGCTCGAAGCGGTCCGTCGTGCGCGCGGAGGCATCGGCCGACGAGGAATACGCGGCCCTCGACCTCGTCATGGGAAAGCTCGGTGAGCGATTGCGCCGCCAGCACGACCGTCGTCGTATCCAGCGCGGCCAGCACCGCACGATGTCCGTCGCGGAGGCGACGGCGGATCTGCCGGTGCTCGAGATCATGCCCGACACGCGCGACGACGCGCCGGAGGCCGCCCAGCTCGGTGAGGATCCGGACTGCCCGGTGCAGCTGCGCGAGAAGGTGCACGCGAGCGCGCCCATGGACGTCGACGAGGCCCTGCGCGAGATGGAACTCGTCGGCCACGACTTCTACCTCTACCAGGACAAGAGCAGCGGTCGTCCGAGCCTCGTCTACCGCCGCCGTGGGTGGAGCTATGGAGTGATCCACCTCGACGTCGTCGACGAAGCACCGGACACGCTGGAGGAGACAGCCTGAGCAGCGCGCCCGATGACGCCGGGCGGCGGGTGCGTCACGGACCTCCCGCCGCCCGGCGAACGCGCCCTGACGCCTCCATGGGGTCGGGTTCGTGCACGCGAGCGCTCTCGTCCAACAGGCTCGAGCGATGAACGTCGCCGGCGCGCCGCGCGACGTTCTCAGGGGTCGCCGACCTGATGTCGGCGTCATCACCGGCGGCCAGGTGCCGTGGCGGTGGTGTGCGCCGCGCAGCGCCGCGGAGCTGCTCGCCCAGCTCGAACACGCCACCCCCGAGCACCTGCTCGTCGTCACCGAGGACGACGACATCCTCGCCACCGCCATCCGCTGCGGTGTTCACGGTGTGCTCGCCGAGGTGCCCACGCCACTCGACGAAGCGGCGCTCGCCCGGATGTTGCGTGCCGACGAGCCGTACGTGGCGCCCGAGCGAGCGGCTCAGGTGTGGGCGGTGGCATGCGCCCTCGCCCGGGCGCCCCACCCGACGTACGCCCTGTCCGCGCGCGAACGCGAGGTGCTCGACCTTGTGGCTCGTGGCCGCTCGAACCGCAGCATCGCCGCGACGCTCTTCCTGTCGGAGAACACCGTGCGCAACCACCTTGCCCGGATCTATCGCACGCTCGGGGTGTCCTCGCGCGCCGAGGCGCGCGCGCTGCTGCGTCAGGCGCCGGGGGAACAGGCAACCGCAGACGCACCGGACCCAGCGGACTCTGACTGGGCGGCGCCGCCGCTCACCCATTACTCTTAGGGGAACTGTGCCCGCGCGTCGGGCGCCACCTCGCGTGAGGGGCCGTGAGAACGGCCCGTCGCCCGAGGTGATCGATCAACGATTTACGGAGTCTCGCGTGCCCAAGGTTGTCGAACGTGTTCTGCGCGCCGGCGAAGGACGAACGCTCAAGAAGCTCGAGGCGATCGCCGCTCAGGTGAACATCGTCGAAGAGGATTTCGAAAAGCTCACCGACGCCGAACTGCGCGAGGAGACCGACCGGTTCCGCAAGCGACTCGCGGACGGGCAGAGCCTCGATCAGATCCTGCCCGAGGCGTTCGCCGCCGTGCGCGAGGCGAGCAAGCGCACGATCGGCAAGCGTCACTTCGACGTGCAGATCATGGGTGGTGCCGCGCTGCACATGGGCAACGTCGCCGAGATGCGCACCGGTGAGGGCAAGACGCTCGTCGCGACACTGCCGAGCTACCTCAACGCGATCGAAGGCAAGGGCGTCCACGTCGTCACCGTCAACGACTACCTCGCCGAGTACCAGTCCGAGCTCATGGGCCGCGTGCACCGGGCGCTCGGGCTCGAGACGGGCTGCATCCTGTCGTCGATGACGCCGGCGCAGCGCCGAGACGAGTACAACAAGGACATCACGTACGGCACGAACAACGAGTTCGGCTTCGACTACCTGCGCGACAACATGGCCTGGTCGACGGACGAGCTCGTGCAGCGCGGCCACAACTTCGCCATCGTCGACGAGGTCGACTCGATCCTCATCGACGAGGCACGCACGCCGCTCATCATCTCCGGCCCGGCCGACGCGGCGACGAAGTGGTACGTCGAGTTCGCCTCGATCGTCGAGCACCTGACGCGCGCGGAGAAGGGCAAGGACGGCAAGATCACGAAGCCGGGCGACTACGAGATCGACGAGAAGAAGAAGACCGTTGGCCTGCTCGAGCCGGGCATCGAGAAGGTCGAGGACCTGCTCGGCATCGAGAACCTCTACGAGGCGCAGAACTCGCCGCTCATCGGCTACCTCAACAACGCCATCAAGGCGAAGGAACTGTTCAAGCGCGACAAGGACTACGTCGCGATGAACGGCGAGATCCTCATCGTCGACGAGCACACCGGCCGCATGCTCGCCGGACGTCGCTACAACGAGGGTGTGCACCAGGCGATCGAGGCCAAGGAAGGCGTCGAGATCCAGAACGAGAACCAGACGCTCGCGACGGTGACGCTGCAGAACTACTTCCGCATGTACGACAAGCTGTCGGGCATGACGGGTACGGCCCAGACCGAGGCCGCCGAGCTGTACCAGATCTACAAGTTGGGTGTCGTCACGATCCCGACGAACAACCCGCCGCAGCGCGTCGACCAGCCCGACCGCATCTACCGCACCGAGGACGCGAAGTTCCGTGCCGTCACCGACGACATCGCCGAGCGTCACCGCAAGGGCCAGCCAGTCCTCGTGGGTACGACGAGCGTCGAGAAGTCGGAGCGCCTGTCGGAGCTGCTTCGCAAGAAGGGCGTCGCGCACGAGGTGCTCAATGCGAAGCACCACGAGCGCGAGGCCGCCATCGTCGCGCAGGCCGGGCGCAAGGGCGGCGTCACCGTGGCGACCAACATGGCCGGTCGAGGCACCGACATCATGCTCGGTGGCAACCCCGAGTTCATGGCCGTCGCCGCGCTCAAGCAGCGGGGCCTCGACCCGGAGGAGACGCCCGAGGAGTACGAGGCGAGCTGGGACGAGGCCCTCGCGAAGGCGGAGGCCGCGGTCAAGGCCGAGCACGACGAGGTGAAGGAGCTCGGCGGCCTGTACGTCCTCGGCACCGAGCGTCACGAGTCGCGCCGCATCGACAATCAGCTGCGCGGACGCTCCGGTCGCCAGGGCGACCCCGGTGAGTCGCGTTTCTACCTGTCGCTGCAGGACGACCTCATGCGCCTGTTCAACGCGGCGCTCGTCGACCGGTTCATGTCGGGCTCCGGCATGGACGACGACCAGCCGATCGAGAACAAGATCGTCTCGCGCTCGATCCAGTCCGCCCAGGGCCAGGTCGAGAGCCAGAACTTCGAGATCCGCAAGAACGTCCTCAAGTACGACGACGTGCTCAACCGTCAGCGCGAGACGATCTACGCCGAGCGCAAGCGCGTGCTCGAGGGCGACATCGACGGACAGATGCGTCACTTCATCAACGACACGATCGACACGTACGTCGCGACGGCGACCGCGGACGGCTTCTCCGAGCACTGGGATCTCGAACGACTCTGGGGCGCGCTCGAGGAGCTCTACCCGATCACGATCGGCCTCGAGGAGCTCGAGGCGGAGCTCGGCGGGCGCGCCGGCATCACGCCGGAGATCCTCGGCGAGGAACTGCGCTCCGATGCGCAGCACGCGTTCGACGACCGCGTCGCCTTCCTCGGTTCGAGCGTTGCGCGCGAGGTCGAACGACGCGTGGTGCTCACCGTCCTCGACCGCCAGTGGCGCGAGCACCTGTACGAGATGGACTACCTCAAGGAGGGCATCCACCTGCGGCAGATGGCTCAGCGCGACCCGCTCGTCGAGTACCAGCGCGAGGGCTTCCAGATGTTCGAGGCGATGACGGAGTCGATCAAGGAGGAGTCCACGCAGCTGTTCTTCCACGTCGACGTCGACCCCGCCGAGGTCGAGGCATCCACGCCCGCACCCAAGCAGGAGCAGCTGCACTTCACGGCGCCCAACGAGGAGGGCCTCGCGGAGGATCACGTCGTCGCCAAGGACGGGCACGTCATGGACGACGAGGAGCAGATGTCGCGCGAACAGCGTCGCTCCGCAGCGCGCAGCCGCAAGAGCAAGGGCGGCAAGAAGCGCAAGCGCTGAGGCGCGGACACGCTCAGATCAGCTCGAGGACGGTGACCTGCCAGCGCCCGTCGACCCCGTTGAGGCGCAGGGCGATCGGCGTCGCACGGCCGTTGACGCGGGCGACGACGGCCGCTTCGACGACGCCGTCGCACGGCTGGCACACCTGAACGCGCCGCACGCCCGTCGGTCCGGGCGCGGCACCGCGACGCAGTGTCGTGCGGTGGCGTCGCTGGATGCGCGCCAGCACGTCCGTGTTCGTGTGCGGCGTGAGCTGCGTCGGTGAGCGACGCCCCGCCAGAGCCTCGACGAGCGCCAGGGCGAAGCGCTGCGTCCACACCCGTGCGTCCGGCAACGCGGACGTCGCCGTGTGCTGCGGGCCGAAGATCTCGTCGTGCTCGCCGCGGTGCGGCAGGCGCTCGCGGCTGACGTCGACCGCGAGGCGCGCGCTGATGGCCGGCACGTCGGCGACGCGCAGCGAGCCGTCGAGCAACCCGCCGATCTCGTGCAGATCGAGTTCACGCGGCATTTCGTGGGCCGCGCGCGGGGGCGCGACGCTCGCTCGTTCGAGGGTGAGGGTGGTCATCGGTGGGCTCCGAACGCTGAGGTGGTCGAGACGAAGGACGCAGGAAGGGTGAGCTGCTGGCCGACCTCGATCGTGTCCGGATCGAGCCGCAGCAGCGGGTTGGACTCGAGCCAGCCCGGCAGGGACGCCGCGACGTCTTCCGCTGGTGCGCCCGGGGCGAGGTAGGACGCCGCGATGCTCCACAGCGTGTCGCCGCGCACGACGACGTGCGTCCTGTGTTCTGCGGCCGTGCCTGAACCGCGCGGCGTGCCCAGCACGATGGCGGACAGCTCGTTCGAGGTACTGAACGGATCCGGCGTCCAGCCGGGACGCGGCACCGCTGGCTGGGGCGTGTAGGACGTGGCCGAGTCGGATGTGCGTGCCTCGGACGGGGCCGACTCGGACGCTGGGAAACCGAACGCGGGGGAGTCGAGGTCAGGGGCGTCGAGGTCGGGGTTTTCGAAGTCCGGGGCGTCGACGTCGGGGGCCTCGCGCTCGGGCCCGTGCGAGCTGGTTGTGCCAGACGCAGGTGCCGCGCCCGAGGGAGTGGCGGCCGCTGGCGAGACCGTCCCGGAAGGGGCCGCTGCGTCGGTGACAGAGGCCGAGGCGGGCGGCATCACCTCGGCCGAGACGGAGAACGACGGGCGCGGCGCGGGTTCGGCGGCCCCGGCCGACTGCGCGCCGACGGTGATGAGTGCCGCGACAGCGAGGAACAGACTCGCCGTGCGGGTTCTCGACCTCGTCGAGTCCGCCGTTAGTCGTGCAGAGCGCGCCACGACAGAGCGCGAATCGCAGACCTGAACTCGGTCGAGCGCCGATCGGCCACACTCGAGGTCGCCCGCCACGAGCAGCCGCGCCTCGCACCGCAGGTCGAGGGCAGAGCGAAGACTGAGCCACGCCAGGCGGGCCAGCGCGAGCGTGAGGACGGCGCCCGCGGCGACGCCGATGACGTCCTCGCTCGTCGCGCCGGGCCCGGGCAGCGCCCGTCGGGTCGTGACGGCGACGGCCACGGCTGCTGCCGCGAGCAGCGGTGCGCTGAGGCCCGCCAGGATGCCGGCGCTCCTCAGCTGCTGCGGCGTGACGGGTGTGTTCGAGGGGTTCGAGGTGCTCGCCCTGGTCGTCGTGATCATCGCGTTCCGCCTTCGTCGTCGCGTCATGCGCCTCGGCGCGACTCGTGTCGCAGCCGATCAACATCCATGACGAACGATGACGTTCAGTGACGTGTGATGTCGATGAATGCAATGTAATGGCACATCGTGTCGAGTGGGGGCGTGGAAGATGAAAAACTTTTTTCGCCCGTCCGAGCTCCTCGCTGCTCTAGCGTCGAGCCATGCGAATGGAGCGATTGCTGGCCGACCTCGAGGCTGCCCAGGAGGCACAGGAACGTGCCGAGGCGCGGGCAGAGGTCGCTGAGAGCGTGCGCGTCGAGCACGCCGGCGTCACGCTGGTCGACCGGCTGCGCGCCGGGATCGGCAGTGTCGTCGCCCTGAGCGTCGGCGACGAGACCCTGCGCGGGCACCTCGTCGACGTGGGGGAGGGTTGGCTCGCTCTCGATCGTGACGGCGTGCATGCGGTGCACGGTGTCGACGACCTCGTGCGTGCCGGGCTCCGTCTCGTGCCCGTCAATGCCATCGCCTGCGTCAGCGGGTTGGGGCGCCCCCACGTCGCGGCCGACGGTTCGTCGATCGGACGCGGATGGAGCAGCGTGCTGCGTGCCGTGGCGCGTTCACGTGCCCCTCTCGCGTGGCATCGCCTCGCCGGGCAGACGATCGTCGGGACGATCGACGCGGTGAGCGCCGATCACGTCGTCCTCACCCCTGCGCGCGGCGCGGCGAGTCTCGTGCTCCCGCTCGCGCATCTCGCGTGGATCGACGTCAACGCCAGCGGACGCTGAGCCGCTGCCGCTGACTGAGTTCACACCTCACGCCGGCCCCCCGAGCAGGTAGTCAGGCGCGCGTGGACGAACGTCGAGCCCTCAGAAGTCCTCGCCCATTCCGCCGGCGGCGACGGCGGATCGCGTTGCGGCGTAGGCGCGTTCGATGTAGCGCTCCACCTCGGCTGCCTCGACGCGCCACTGGTTGTTGATCTTGATCGCCGGCAGCTCACCCGACTTGACGAGTCCGTAGACCTGCCGCGCCGAGACGTTGAGGGTCTCCGCCACGTCGGCGATCTGGACGAAGCGCTGCGCCATGGGGTGCCTTTCGACGGGTGCGGAGATTCTTACCAAAACCTGACGATCATTCTAGGCGTCGGGCCCGCTCGCCCGCGTGACGATGGATCTCGGCTGTGGACGAACGAGGAGGAACATCGTGGGTGAGCGTGGGGTACGCAGGTTGAAGGACGTCTCGCCGGGGGCGCAGGCGGCGCGGCGGTTCGTGCCGACCGGCATGAAGGACGTGCGCTGGGTCGTAGGCATCGTGCTGCTCGCCCTCGGCGTGCTCGGCACGTTGCGTGTCATCGGCTCGTTCGACGATTCGGTGCAGGTGTGGAGTGCGAAGAGCGCCCTCGTGCCTGGTCAGCGCCTCACCTCGTCCGACCTCGTGCCGACGAGGGTTCGTCTCGACGATCGCGGCGGGCAGTACCTGTCGAGCGCGACCCAGCCGGGCGGCGTCGTCCAGCGCGCCGTCGGGGCCGGGGAGCTCGTGCCGAAGAACGCCGTCGGGGACGCCTCCGGTGTGACGGTTCGCGCCCTGTCGGTCAACGTCGAGCGCGGGCAGGCCGACGTCATCCGCGCCGGCGGGGACGTCGAGGTCTGGGTTTCGGACAAGAAGGAGGGCGCCGGCTCGACCGGCTTCGACAAGCCGCACCAGAGCGTCGAGCGGGCCCTGGTGTCGCACGTCGGTTCGCGCAGCGGCGGTGTCGTCGCCGTCGCCGACGGCTCGCCCGTCGAGATCCTCGTCCCGCGCGAGTCGTTGCCGGCAATGATCGATGCCGTCAACTCGGGCGCGCGCATCACGCTGGTGCCGCTCGACTCGGCGGCCCGCTCGTGACGACGATGACGGTGTGCACCGTCGCGACCGCGATCTCGGCGCGTCTCGAGGCGCGGTTCGCCGAGGAGCTCGCCTCCGTCGAGGACGCGACCCTCGTGCGGCGCTGCGCCGATGTCACCGAACTACTCAGCGCCGCCGAGTCGGGCGCCGTCACCGTCGCCGCGATCAGCCCTGATTTCCCGGGCATGAACGGCAGCGTCGTCGCGGAACTGACCGTGCGGGGTGCGTCGGTGCTCGGTGTCGTCTCAGCCACATCCGCTCTGGACGCTCGCCAGTGCGAGGCGTGGTCCCTGCGACGGACCCACGTCGTCGGATCGGGCGAGCTGGAGCAGGCCTTCGAGACCCTCGCGCACACCGGCCCCGCCGAGCACGAGCTCTCGGCCGCCGCAGAACAGGCCGAGACGAGCCTGGCCACCGACGGGCCCGATGACGGCGCAGCGGCCGCGTCATCGCCGACGAGCACCACCGTCGTCGTGTGGGGCCCGCCCGGCGCTCCGGGGCGCACGACGTGCGCCACCCATCTCGCGCAGGCCCTGAGCGAGAGCGGGCCGACGCTGCTCGTCGACGCCGACACAGTCGCGCCGTCCTGCTCGGCGCATCTCGGGCTGCTCGACGAGGCACCCGGCGTGCTCGCGGCCGCGCGTCTCGTCGATGCGGGCACCCTCAACCTGCACCAGTTACGTTCCATCGCCGCGCACGTCACGCCCGGCTTCGACGTGCTCACCGGCATAGGGCATTCCGGGCGCTGGCACGAGCTGACCCGATTTCACCTCGGCCGCGTCCTCGATCTCGCCGCCCAGCACTACCGCTGGGTCGTCATCGACGTGGCGGCCGAGGTCGAGGCCGACGAGAGCCTGCTGTTCGACACCGTCGCTCCCTCCCGGGTCGGGGTCTCGAGTGAGGCGTTCGCGCGCGCCGACCACGTCGTCGCGCTCGCCGGCTGCGACCCTGTCTCGCTGCAACGGTTCGTGCAACACGCGCCGGCGATCATCGACCTGCACGACGACGTCCGCGTCGTCGTGTCGAAGGCCCGCGAACGAGCGGTCGGCGGGAGCGCCTCGTCGGTCGTCGCGGACGCGTTGGAACGCTTCCTCGGTGTGCGACCCGTGGCGGTGCTGCCCGACGTGCGCGATGCGCTGGACGCCGCGGTGCTGCGCGGAACCCTGCTCGAGGGCGCTGATGGCGCACCGTACCTCGCCGCCGTGCGCGATCTCGCGAGCGAGCTGGGCGCCGACGTCGCACCGCATGCGACGCGTCGTCGTCGCGCATGGCGGCGCCGCTAGGCTCGAGGCGTCGCCCCACCGCTCGAAAGGCTTTCCGATGACTCGCCTGTACTGCCCCGTGACCGCTGACGGTGTCGCGGCGCTCGCCACCTCGGCTCTGACGGTGGAGGCGGCGTTCGCCGTCACCGACGACGTGCGCGCGCTCGCCCCGCACGGCGACGAGGAACTGCACGAGCACATCGCGACGCAACTCGCAGCCGCAGGCTGTGCCGGGCGCCGCGTCGTCGTCGTGGTCGTCGACGTGCCGGACGCTCGAGTGAGGCCCGCGGCCTCCACCGGTGGCGGCGCACTCCCCGGCCGCGTCGTCGTGGACGGCGACGTGACGCTGCGCGATGTCGCGTGCTTCCTCGTCGGCGACGAGGGTGAGCAGGTGAGCGACGACGCCGACCTCGAACTCAGTTGGTACGACGCGAGCGAGATCGACGCGGTACGCGCACTGCTCTGAGCGGCCCCCGGCGGAGCGTGCCCGCGCTCAGCGCAGGGCCCGCGTGTCACCGCAGCGATCGAGGCAGCGCACGAGCGCTCGTTCGGTGCGGGCCGCCGCGTCGGCGGCCGCCTCACGAGAGCAGCCGGGCCGTGCGAGCGCGGCAGCCACCCGCGCGTAGCCGTGGGCGTAGGTGGAGACGACGCGCGCGAGGCGCCCCACCGCGTCCGCGCAGGGCAGCGCTGCCGTGGACGCGAGCTGTGGGTGCGTGCTCACGAGGTCGCGGATCGAGCGTTCGACGTCGAGCAGATCGTCACGGCACGTGGTCAAGGAGCGGCCGCTGCCGGGCAGCGTGCCCTCCTCGACGGCGCGCCGCAACGTCACGCCCGCGCGACGCGTCGTCGCCCCGGCGATCTGAGGCAGCTCGGGCGCGCGGAAGGGTGGCGGGGGAGCGGTGGCCAGCAGCGCCGTCGTGGTGTCGCTCAACTGATCGCTCAACGCCTCGACGACGAGATCGAAGCGTTCACCGCTGCACACCGCCGCAGGCTCGAACGTGACGTCGAGCAGTCGCAGCGCAGCCCGGGTGAGCTGTGGGGCGACGTCCGTGGGTGCGGCGGTGAGTGATTCCATGAACCCCACCGTAGGCGCCGGCACCGACAACGTGCCGGGCCCGAGCCCCCAGCCTGTGGACGGCGACGCGAGGCGTCCTGGCGCGTCGGTGAAGTCTGCGACACCGAGGGCCGTCGACGTCGCCGGGGCGCGTTAGAGTCGACGGCAGCGGTACAGCGTCGTACCGCCCGTCGCTCTGCCAGGAGAGGTCATGTCTGCCGAGGCTCCAACGCCTGCTCTGTCCGACGTCGAGGCCCGCACCGGGGTCGCGCTCGAGATCGTCCAGGGGGTGTTGGGCGACATCCCTCCGGCCGAGCTGGCCGGCAAGTCGCTCGATCACCTGGCCTGGGTGGTCGAGGGCCAGGTGCAGGCCGCGCAGCGCCGCACCGGTGCGCACTCGATCGTCGAGGTCGAGGGGGATCTGCCCGCCTCCCTCATCGACGACGCCGTCGAGCACGGGGGCGTCAACCGCCTCACTGCGGGCGCCGTCATCCGCGTCGTCACGGACGACATGCCGTTCGTCGTCGATTCGATCGTTGCCGCCGTCACCTCGCGTGGCGCCGGCATCGGCGACCTGCTGCACCCGCAGATGGCGGTGCGGCGCGACGCCTCGGGGCAGCTGTGCTTTGCGCGCCGCAGCGGTAAGCGTCCCGGCGCGGTGCGCCTGCCCGGCCAGACCGACACGGTGCCGGAGGGCCAGCGCGAGAGCGAGGAGTCGTGGGTCTACCTGCACATCTCGCCTCTGGGCGACTTCACGGGCGCCGACGAGATCGAGCGCACGATCAGCGACGTCATCGACGACGTGCGCGCCGCCTCGAACGACTGGCAGCGCATGCGCGACCAGGCGCTCGCCATCGTCGACGACCTCGGAGACAACCCGCCCGTGTCGGTGCCGGAGTTCGCGACGGCCGACGTGCGCCGCTTCCTCACCTGGCTCTCCGAAGGCAACTTCACCTTCCTCGGCTACCGCGAGTACGCCCTCGACGTCGTCGACGGCGAGGACGTGCTGCGTCCCGTCGACGGCAGCGCCCTCGGCATCCTGCGCTCGGCCTCCGACGCGCCGCGCGGGTTCGAGCGGATGACGCCGCAGAGTCGCGCCGCGGCGCGTTCGCCGCAGCTGCTCACGCTGACGAAGGCCAACTCGCGTTCGCGCGTGCATCGTGACGCCTACCTCGACTACGTCGGCGTGAAGACATTCGACGAGGCGGGCAACGTCACCGGCGAGCGTCGCTTCCTCGGCCTGCACACCGCCCGCACCTACGCGGCGTCGCCGTCGAGCATCCCGATCGTCGCCGAGCGCGTCGCCAAGGTGATCCGCCGGGCGGGCTACTCGCCCGACTCGCACTCGGGCCGCGACCTGCTCCACGTGCTCGAGAGCTACCCGCGCGACGAGCTGTTCCAGACCTCCTCGGAGCGCCTCTACGAGATCGCCACGGAGGTCGTGCGCCTGCAGGCGCGCCGTCACGTCGGCGTCTTCCTGCGCAATGACGACTACGGCCGCTTCGTCGCCGTCCTCGTCTACCTGCCGCGTGATCGCTACAACACCCGCGTGCGCGAGGCCATTGCACAGCACCTCGCCCAGGCATACGGCGCGGAGACGGTCGACTACACCGCCCGCGTCACCTCCGAGGCACTCGCACGCATCTACTACACGGTCCGCCTGCCGCGTGGGACGGCGATCCCGGACGTCAGTGCGGACGACATCCGCGCCGCCGTCCTCGAGGTGACGCGCACGTGGAGCGAGCGCGTCACGCAGGCCGCGCACGCGGAGGAGGGGCTCGCGGACGTCGATGCCCGCCAGCTCGTCTCGACCTTCGCAGACGGGTTCCCGGCCGGTTACTCCGACGACTTCACTCCGCGTCAGGCCGTCGCCGACATGCGCCGGCTCGAACGCCTCGGTGACGACGACGCGGCGCTCACGCTGTACGGCACCGACAAGGTCGACTCGCGCGAGCGACGCCTCAAGATCTTCCGCAACGAGCCGCTCATGCTCACCGAGGTATTCCCGATCTTCACGAACCTCGGCGTACAGGTCTCGGACGAGCGTCCGTACACCCTCACGCGCGCCGACGGCTCCACCTGCCACGTCTACGACTTCGGCCTCGTCGCCGACCGCACGGCGATGTGGGGCAACACGCCGCAGGAGAGCGCCCGTCGGCGCACGAACGTCATGGAGACGGTGCTCGCCGCCTGGCGCGGGCAGGCCGAGAACGACGCGCTCAACCAGCTCGTCCTCGCGGCCGGTTTGTCGTGGCGTCAGATCAACCATCTGCGGGCGCTCGCGCGCTACATGCGTCAGATCGGGTTCTCGCTCAGCTACGAGTACGTCGTCGCGGCGCTGCTCGCGAACACGGATCTGACGTCGCTGCTCGTGCGCCTGTTCGAGGCGCGCTTCGACCCCTCCCTCGACGCCGACGAGCGCGAGGCGCAGACGCAGGCCGTCCGCCAGCGCTTCGCCGACGGTCTCGCGGATGTCGCGAGCCTCGACCACGACCGCATCCTGCGCACACTCGAGGGCGTCATCATGGCGATCGTGCGCACGAACGCGTACACGCCGAAGTTGCTCTCCGGTGAGTGTGCGGAGCTCGTGTTCAAGATCCGCTGCGCCGACGTTCCCGGCATCCCCGCGCCCGTGCCGATGTTCGAGATCTGGGTCTACGGCCCGAAGGTCGAGGGTGTGCACCTGCGCTTCGGGCCCGTCGCGCGCGGCGGGCTGCGCTGGAGCGACCGTTTCGAGGACTTCCGCACCGAGATCCTCGGCCTCGTCAAGGCGCAGATGGTCAAGAACGCCGTCATCGTGCCGACCGGGTCGAAGGGCGGTTTCGTCGCGAAGCAGCTACCCGACCCGGCGGATCGCGAGGCATGGCTCGCCGCGGGCGTCGAGGCCTACGAGGCCTTCATCGGCGGTCTGCTCAGCGTCACCGACAACCGTGACGGCGACACGATCATCGCGCCGCAGGACGTCGTGCGCCACGACGACGACGACCCCTACCTCGTCGTCGCCGCCGACAAGGGCACCGCGACGTTCTCCGACAAGGCCAACGCCGTAGCGCGTCGCGAAGGCTTCTGGCTCGACGATGCCTTCGCCTCGGGCGGTTCGAACGGCTACGACCACAAGGCGATGGGCATCACCGCCCGCGGCGCATGGGAATCGGTCAAGCGCCACTTCCGCGAGCTCGGCCACGACACGCAGAGCGACGACTTCACCGTCGTCGGCGTCGGCGACATGAGTGGTGACGTGTTCGGCAACGGCATGCTGCTGTCGGAGCACATCCGACTCGTGGCCGCCTTCGACCACCGTGACATCTTCATCGACCCCAACCCGGACGCTGCCGCGTCGTATGCCGAGCGGCGCCGCCTGTTCGAGCTGCCGCGCTCGTCGTGGTCGGACTACTCGCGCGACCTCATCTCCGAGGGCGGCGGCGTCTTCTCCCGCTGGGCCAAGCAGATCAAGCTGACACCGCGGATCCGCGAGGCACTCGGCGTCGACGACGGCGTCGAGACGATGACGCCGAACGATCTGATGCGCGCGGTGCTGCTCGCCCCCGTCGACCTGTTCTGGAACGGTGGCATCGGTACGTACATCAAGGCCTCCGACGAGACGAACGCCGAGATCGGCGACCGTGCCAACGACGCCGTGCGCGTCGACGGTCGCGACCTGCGCGTGCGCGTCATCGGTGAGGGCGGCAACCTGGGCGTCAGCCAGCGCGGGCGCATCGAGGCCGCACAGCACGGCGTCAGCGTCAACACCGACGCCATCGACAACTCGGCCGGCGTCGACACGAGCGACCACGAGGTCAACATCAAGATCCTGCTCGCCGACGCCGTGCGCGACGGTGCGCTCGCGCTCGAGGAGCGCAACGAGCTGCTCGCCTCGATGACGGACGAGGTCGGCTCGAAGGTGCTGCGTCACAACACGGACCAGAACACGCTGCTCGGCAACGCTCGCGTGCAGGGCCCGCAGATGCTGCACGTGCACCGCCGGCTCATCGCCGACCTCGAGTCGGACGGCTTCCTCGACCGCGAGCTCGAGTTCCTGCCCGACGAGGCCGAGATCGATCGGCGCCTCGAGGCCGGCGAGGGGCTGACGTCGCCGGAGTTCAGCGTGCTGCTTGCGTACTCGAAGCTACGGCTGAAGAACGAGGTCGGCGCGAGCGAGCTCGTCGACGACCCGTGGCTCGTGCGTGAGCTGCTCGGCTACTTCCCCGAGGCGCTGCGCGAGCCGTACGCCACGACGATGGAGAACCACCCGCTGCGGCGCGAGATCATCACGAACTCGCTCGTCAACGGCCTCGTCAACCGCGGCGGCATCACCTTCGTCCACCGCGCGGTCGAGGAGACGGGCGCCCGGGCCGAGGAGATCGTCAAGGCCTTCGTGGTCGCGCGTGAGGTGTTCGACGCGCAGAGCTTCATCGACGACGTGGAGGCGCTCGACCACGTCATCAGCACGCAGGTGCAGTCAAGGCTGCTGCTGCGTCTGCGCCGCCTGCTCGACCGGGCGACGCGCTGGTTCGTCCACCACGAGGTGGAGCACACGCCGATCGAGACGCTCGTCGAGCGCTACCGCGGACCCGTGCAGCAGCTGTCGCCGAAGGTGCCCGACCTCGTCGTCGGCGTCGGGCGCGAGAAGTTCGAGGCCGAGGTCGACCAGCTCGTCGGCGAGGGCGTCCCGACGGCGCTCGCGCGACGTGCGGCGGCCCTGCTCGACGACTTCGTCCTGCTCGACATCGTCGAGCTCGCGCGTGACCTCGGTGAGGACGTCGAGGACGTCGCCGCGGCGTACTACTACGGCGGCGCCCAGATCGGCCTCGGCCGCATGCTCGACGCCATCGCCGAGCTGCCGCGTGACGACCGCTGGGACGCGCTGGCGCGCGGCGCCGTGCGCGACGACGCGTACGCGGTGCTCGCCGACCTCACACGGGATGTGCTCGCCGAGTCGGAGGCATCGCAGACGACGCAGGAGCGCTGGCAGCAGTGGGCGCAGCGCCACTCGCTCGCCGTCGAGCGTGCCCGCGCCGCCGTCACGGGCGTGCAGAACTCAGCGGCCCGCCTGGCCCCGATGTCGGTGGCGCTGCGCACGATGCGCTCACTGACGCGCGCTGCGGCAGGGGAGCGCGACTGAGCGCGGTGAACGCGACGATGCAGGACGTCCTCGGGTCGGGCTCGTCACTCGACGAGGCCGACCACGAGTGGCTGCACCTGCTCGTCGGCGACTGGCAGCTGCTCGCCGACCTCGCCTTCGGCGACCTCATGATGTGGGTGCGCGGCGACGCCGGGTGGCAGGTCGCGGCGCACGTACGCCCGACGACGGGCGTCAGCCTGTTCGCCGACGACCTCGTCGGCGCCAGGCCGCAGGAACTCGACTCGTCGCGGGCACAGGACGATGCCGATCGTGGTGGTGCCGCTGAGGTTGCTGCTCGCGCAGGCACCTCTGTCGAGCGGGGGCTGCGTGAGGGTGAAGCCCACGCGGACGCCTCCGACGTGAGTGACGGTGTTGAGGACGCCGCCCGTTCGAACGATCTGCAGGTGGGCCTCGATCGCGCTCGCCTCGAGGGTGCGGAGACGCGCGTGGACATCGTCGTCGAAGGCGAGCCGGTCTCACGGCGCCTCGTGCCCGTGCGGCGCGGCGGATGCGTCATCGCGGTTCTCGGGTGCCACATGCGCCTGGGCAACGTGCGTCGTCGCGGCCGCCTGGAGACGCGCTACGTGGCGCTCGCGGAGGCGCTGTTCCGCATGATCGCCGAGGGCACCTTTCCCGACGGCGGCGGCGTCATGGGCGGTCGCGGGGGTGCGCCGCGCGTCGGCGACGGTGTCGTCGAGCTCGACGCGAGCGGTCGCGTCACCTACGCGAGCCCCAACGCGGTCTCGGCGCTCCGCAGGCTCGGGGTGGAGAGCAACATCCCCGGCCTGCGCCTCGCCACCGCGCTCGACGAACGCGGCGTCAAGGCGAGCGACGGGCCGGAGGAGGCCACCGTCGTGCTCGCGGGCCGCGCCCCCTGGCAGGCGGAGTTCCGGCGCGGCTCGGCCGCCGTCATGGTGCGTGCCGTGCCGCTCGTGGCCGGCGGACGCCGCCTCGGCGCGGCGCTGCTGCTGCGCGACATCACCGAGCTGCGCCGTCGCGACCGCGAACTGCTGACGAAGGACGCGACGATCCGCGAGATCCATCACCGCGTCAAGAACAACCTGCAGACGGTGGCCGCGGTGCTGCGCCTGCAGGCGCGCCGGCTGCCCGACGAGGAGGCCCGTCAGGCCCTCGCCGACGCGGGGCGCCGTGTCGGCGTCATCGCCGCGGTTCACGAGTCGCTCAGCGAGGGCTTCGGTGGCACGGTCGACTTCGACGACGTCGCTGCCCGCGGCCTCGCCTCGAGCATCGACGTGGCCCGCCGCTCGGACGCCTCGGTGGCCTCCCACCTCGACGGCTCCTTCGGTGTGCTCTCGAGCGAGGACGCGACGTCCCTCGCGATGGTCCTCGGCGAGCTCGTGCAGAACGCCGTCGAGCACGGCCTCGGGGACGCCGGCGGCAACGTCACCGTACGGGCACGTCGCGACGGCGACCGGCTCGACGTCCACGTGATCGACGACGGCCGCGGCTACGAGCGCGGAGGTGCGCCCGGCGGCGAGCGTGGCGGTACCGGCCCGGACGCGCCGACAGGTGCGTCAGCACGCGTGCGCAGCGGGCTCGGGACGCAGATCGTCACGACGTTCGTCGAGGATCTGCACGGCGAGATCGCCTGGCATCGCCTCGAGGGCGGCGGCACCGACGCGCACTTCAGCGCCCGTCTGCGTCCAGTCCCTGCGTCGAACTGACCTACGTCAGCCGCGCCCCAAGTCCTCGATTCTCAACCATTACCCGGTGCGCGAATCCCGTCCCCATCGACGATTTTCGTCTACCTTCGCGAATCCCGTCCCCATCGGCGATGTTCGTGCCCATGTGCGATCATCGGTCACAGTCGCTCATCGCCGTGTTCACCCGCCGGCGCGCAGATCCCAGCACCAGCAGCCGGGCCCGGACATGACAGAACTGGCGGTCACACCCAGGGTGTGCCGCCAGTCGTCGACGCGGGGCTCAGGTCAGCTGGCGCGGCGGGCGCGGGCGTTGCGGCGCTTGAGAGCGCGACGCTCGTCTTCCGAGAGGCCGCCCCAGACGCCTGCATCCTGACCGGATTCGAGAGCCCACTTCAGGCAGGTGTCGATCACTTCGCAGCGTCGGCACACAGCCTTGGCGTCTTCGATCTGCTGCAGGGCAGGGCCGGTGTTGCCGATCGGGAAGAAAAGCTCCGGGTCCTCGTCCAGGCACGCAGCGCGATTGCGCCAATCCATGTGGCTTGCTCCTTGATGTCTCCGCTGAAACCGGCGGGGTCGGTTCGAACGCTGCCGGGGTGCCGGCGTGTCCACAGTGCGACGCTGGGACGCGCTGCGGAGGTGTTCCGTTATAGGTTCACACCTGGCGCGGGCGAGCACAAGGGGTTTGCCCGAACTTTTTGTGTGCTTATGTGAGCTTTTGCTCACACGATGTTCGTAAATGTCGCGGCGTAAAGTGGAAGCGTGGACACCACCCGCTCGACGTCATCGATCCCCGCTCCCACCTGGAAGGGCTCGCGCGCCCATTGGCTCGCCGCCGCTACGGGCACGGCGATCTCGGCGGCCGCCATCCTCGTCATGGCCGTCATGTCGGTCGTGAGCGCCGTCACCGGATCGGCCAGCACGACGACGCGCGCCCTCACGGAGGCGGCCATGCTCGTCGTCCTCGGGGGAGCGGTGCTGGCCCTCGTCGTCGGCCTGGTGCGTGCCAAGTCACTGGTCAAGACCCCGACGCTGCTGTGGAACGCCATGCTCGTGCCGATCGGCTTCAGCCTCATGGACGGCGGTGCCGCCGCGCTCGGCATCGCGACCGTCGTCGTTGCTGTGGCTACGTTCGTCGTCGCGCTGCCGCTACCGCGCTACGAGGCGGACGTCGAGGACGGCGCGGCGCTCTGAGAGCCGGCGGGTGACGTCGGGGGACTCGCCGAGCCGCGGGACGTCGCAGAACTCGTCGCGCTCGACGACGCACCCGCATCCTTCGTCGACTCACCGGTTCGCAGCTTCGCGCCGAGCAGGTCGAGGAGCGCGGGCACGGTCTTCGTCGTGTACGCGCGGCGCGAATCGGCGTGCGAGTCGGCCAGCGTCGAGAAACCGATGCCGGAGAAACGAACGACCGCCGCAGCCTCCCCCGTGCGCACGAGCGCATAGGTCGTCGTCCCGTCGGTGAAGGAATCGCTGACGCCGTGCGCGCCCTCGCCGTAGAACGTGTAGAGACCGCGGTTGGCCTGGGCGCGCTTCTCGTGCAGGGCCTTGTCACGCTTCCAGGCGGCCTCGACGTCCTTCCACTCACCGGTGTGCGGCAGCGCGATGACGAAGTGGCTGCGGTCGTCAGAGGGTTCACCGGCGATGTTCAACTCGAGCGTGTCGTCGCTGCCGCTCACCCCGTCGAGGTGCGGGATGATCGGCGCGAGCTCGCCGCGGGTGAACAGTGACGTCGCGTCGGGCACGGAGGACGGGTCGACCGTCTTGCCGTCGAGGCGTAGCTGCAGCGGTTTGTCGACGTGCGTCGACCCAGCGGCGGCCGACGAGGAGGCAGATCCCGACGACGAGGCGCTGGGCGACGCGCCCGTGGTCGCGGACGACGGCGTCGCAGCGGACGTGCTCGTCGCCGCGGTGGGGGAGGAGGCCGGCGACGTCTCGGCCGAACCGGTCGTCGCGACGACGACGGGCAGGGCGGCGACGACGAGGCCGGCGACGGCGATCTTGGCGCGGGTTGACATGCCTCAAGCCTGTCACATCGTGGCCCGCCCGTTCGGCTGAGGTTCGTGCCGCAGGTGAACCTGGTGGCCGTGGGGCAGGACGAGCGCGCGCCCGGGCGGCATCGACGCCGGGATCTGAGCGGGACGCAGTCCTGCGAGTGAGTACTCCGTCGCGTCGTTCTGGCGCAGCACCAGCCTGACGTCGAGCAGCGCGCTGAGCTTCGAGGCGAGCACCTGCCGACCACCCGTGACGATGAACGTGTGTCCGTGACGGTGGCCTTCGCTGATGCGTTTCAGCAGGTCTTCGGCGGCCAGGCCGTGGTTGATACGCAGCAGCGTCGCGTGCAGGTCCTCCCATCCATCGATGACGACGACGCTCGACGGCCCCGCGGGGTGCGCCTCGGCGAGGTGCGTGAGCAGGCGGATGACGGCGTCCGCGTCGTCGGATGCGACGTGGACGTCGGCCGCGATCGGGTCGGTGGGGCCGACCCACCACGTCGATGCTGTGCGAGTCGTCGCGCCCGCGGCCGTGCCGCACACCGCCGCCCGGGCGAGCGCCGCGGCGGCGTTCGTCCGTCCGCTGCGAGGGGCTCCCGCGAGGCCGACGTGCACCCCGGCCGGCACGGTGACGGCGGGTTGGCTCTGCGCACCGGGCAGGTCGGCGATGCCGACGACGTGCGCCAGGCCGTCGTCCGTCGCAAACGCGTCGGCTGCTTTCGCGCGATCATGCCCGTCGCTCGAAGACGATGCGCCGAAAAGGGATTCGCTCCTGTCGCACACCGCCGTGTTCGAGTGAGGCGCCGGCGTCGGTCGCTCACCCGTCAGTGCGTCGAGACCGACGACGATCTTCGTCTCGGCGAGAAGTTCGTCGACATTCTCGGGCAGCGGCGGCAGCACGGGTCGGTGGATCGGTGGGAGCTGGTGTGCGGCGGCGAGGGCCTCGTCGACGAACATCCCGAGGTCGCTGCGGGCGCTCGTCCGTCCGGGGCGGCAGGCATCACATCCGTCGCGCAGTTCGTCCAGCCCCGAGGCAGTCACGACCGTGGGGTGGACGTGCACTGCCGCGGTGGTGCCGAGCTCGCGCGGCGCACCGCTGTAGGCGCTCTGGAACTCGACGGGAGCCTCACCGGCCGTCGCGAGGTACCCGCGCCCGGGGGTGCGCGCGGAGATGCGGGAGGCCAGGGGCGAGTCGATGACGTCGATGCTGTCGGAGCGTTCACGCACCCGCAGCGCGACGCGGACGTCGAGGTTGGCGCGCATGTCGGCGCTGACGGCGCCGCCGGGGCGTTGCGTCGCGAGGATGACGTGCATGCCGAGCGACCGTCCCACGGCCGCCAGACGCACCAAACCGGCGACGAAATCGGGCAGTTCGTCTGCCAGCACGCGGAATTCGTCGACGACGACGAAGAACCGCGGCAACGCTAGGTGGGCAGGCGCGGCGGCGAGATAGTCACGGTAGGAGGTCAGCCCGTGACGCCCGAGCAGATGCTCGCGGCGCCCGATCTCGGCGCGCAACGCCGTCAGAGCACGGGTCGCGAGACCATGGTCGAGGTCGGTGACGACGCCGACGACGTGCGGGGCCCGCGCGAGCGGGCCGAACGTCGCACCTCCCTTGTAGTCGATGAGCAGCGCGTTCACGTGCTCGGGGGAGTTGAGCGTGAACAGCCCGCGCAGGTACGTGAGCAGAAACTCGGACTTGCCCGATCCCGTCGTGCCCGCGACGAGGGCGTGTGGCCCGGTGCGGGCGAGGTCGAGCGTCATGATGCCGTCGTGATCGTGGCCGATCGGCACGTTCGTGCTCGGGGTGCGCCACGCGCCGGCCACGTCGGACGGCAGCAGGGCAGCGCTCGTCGAGGCGCGCAGCGGCGCGCTATTGCCACCGGTGGCGCCCGCAGCCCAGCGGCGGTGCAGCCGCATGACAGCGGGAAACCACGTCTCACCCGGGCTGTCGAGGGTGAACGTGTGCCCGCCCGGCAGGCGGGCGGCGCGGTGTCCCGCGGCGCACGTGACGCGGACCGTCGCGGCCAATGTCGTCACGCCCGTCTCGATGCTGGGTGGCTGCGCAGCCCCCACCCAGACGACGGCCGCGCCGGCGATGACGAGGCGTCGCGCGAGGCGCGTAGCGTCGGCGCTGCCGGCTTCGAGCACGACGAGGGGGAGGTCGTCACTGCCGGGGCGACGCACCCCGTCGTCGAGTCGTGCGAGGAGGGTCTCCGGCACGCTCGTGTGGACGTGAACACGCGCCGAATCGAGCGCCCAGGCCCAGCGTCGCGACGCCGCTTGCCGGGTGACGACGACGGGCGGGGCGTCAGTCGGATCGTGCAGGACGGCGAGTTGCGCGACGACGAGTTCGAGGACTTGCGGTGTCGTAGCCGCATCGGCGTCGAGATGGACGAGGCCGCCCGGCGCCACGACGAGGGTGACGGGTGCCTCGCTGAGCCCGAGCGGGCGTGCCGAGCCGTTGCGGGCGAGACGGTGCGCGGATGGCGCGTCACCGTACCCGAGACGCAGCAGACGTGCGCTCGGCCCGCGTCGCAGGCCGAGCCCGTCGCGGGAGCCGGCGGCGACGGCGAGCAATTGGTCGGGGCTCGGCGCCAGACGCGCGAGAGTGACGACTTCCGCGTCGAGCGCATCAGCGACGCGGCGGCCGACGTCCTGCACTTCGCGCGCATGGTCGCGGGCTGCGCTGCGCCCACCTCGACGTCCGCGACGGCGGTCGTCGAGGTGCGTGGCCACCATGACCAGCGGGCCCACGAGCATGAAGCACAACATGTAGGCCGCGTGCATGACGATCGCGAGAACCAGTGCGACGGGCACCGGGGCGAGCACCGCGATCCAGCGCAGCGGCACCCGACGTGGGGGTGTCGGGGCCGCGGGCCACTCGAACGTCCGCGGTTCGGGCAGACAGTTCGACGTCCCGGCGCGCAGGGCTGAGCCGGCGTTTGCAGGGGCGGCACTCATGGGGTCGGTTTCCGCAGGTTTGATGCCGGAGAGATCGGACCCCGCAAGGTCAGGAGGTGCTGGCTCAGCATTCGCCAGGTCGAGACGCAGCACGCTGGCGCCGAGACGCACTGATTCGCCCACACGCCAGGGGTGGCCCACGTGCGGTTGGAGGCGCGCCCCGCGGCTCGTCACGCCGTTGCTGCTGCCGAGGTCGGTGATCGTCACCTGCCCGCGCGCGACGCTGACGAGGGCGTGTCGACGTGAAGCGAGGGAATCGTCGCCGAGCAGGTGATGGTGGCGTCCGAGGGTGACGTGGCCGGCGGCGAGGGGGAGCGCACAGCCCTGATGCGGGCCGCTCGCGCTGACGAGCGTCAGGATGGCCGCGTGCTCTTCCTCGTCCGGGCGGCGGGGTGGTTCGAGCAGCGCGCCGTCGACGAGCGGTGCTCGGCCGAGGACGTCGTCGTCACGGATCGCTCGACCGGCGTGCGTCGGCGCGTAGGGAAGGTCGAGTGCGGGGCGGATCGCGGCGAAGGGTGTGCCGTCGGGGGCATCGACGACGATCGGGTCGCTGGGGGAGCCGTCAGCGGTGACGACGGCCAGGCGGATGCTGGTGCTCACCTGTCCAGCCTGCGGCCTGCGACATCGCGCCGTCGGAACTGATCTGCACCTGTGGACAACGCTCGTGCCGGAGCCAGAACGGGTGCTTTGGTAAGACTTTGGTAAGAGTTTTTCCGAAACCCCCTTCGGCCCCGCGCGGCCTCTTTGATGGCTCCTGAGAGCAGGCATCGAAGAGGAGAGACGATGACGATCACGCTCATCGAGGACGAGGTGCGCGAGCAGTTGCGCGCCAAGGCCATCGACCCAGGAGCCGACCCCGAGGCGGTGCGTGGCGTCATCGCCGACGTCGTCGCCGCGACGGAGGTCGCCCGCGCCCGGGCGGGTCTGCCGGCGTCGTCGCGTTCGACGAGCGAGGCGAAGGCCGTGTTCGACGCCGTCGCGGGCTACGGGCCGCTGCAGGAGTACCTCGACGACCCCAGCGTCGAGGAAATTTGGTTGAACGAACCCGCGCGGGTCTTCGTCGCGCGCTCCGGGGTCTCCGAACTGACGCCGACGATCCTGACGCATGACCAGATCCGCGTTCTCGTCGAACGAATGCTGCGCACGTCGGGGCGGCGTCTCGACCTCAGCTCGCCCTTCGTCGATGCCTCGCTCCCGGACGGCTCGCGCCTTCACGTCGCGATTCCGGACGTGACCCGCGAGTACTGGGCGATCAACATTCGAAAATTCGTCGCGACGAGTCATTCGATGGACGAGCTCGTCAACCGCGGGTCACTGTCGCCGGGGTTGGCGGCCATCCTCGCGGCGTGCGTCAAGGCAGGGCTCAACGTCCTCGTCTCCGGTCAGACGCAGGCCGGAAAAACGACGATGTTGAACTGCCTCGCGAGTGCCATTCCGCAGACCGAGCGCGTCATCACGTGCGAGGAGGTCTTCGAGGTGCAGCTCGCGGCGCGTGACTGGGTCGCGCTCCAGTGCCGTCAGCCCAACCTCGAGGGTTCGGGCGAGGTGACGCTGCGCATGCTCGTCAAAGAGGCGCTGCGCATGCGGCCGTCGCGACTCGTCGTGGGGGAGGTTCGTCAGGCCGAGTCGCTCGACCTGTTGCTCGCACTCAACTCGGGTCTGCCGGGTCTCGCGACGCTGCACGCCAACTCGGCCCGCGAGGCGCTCACGAAACTCTGCACGTTACCGCTGCTCGCGGGCCCCAACATCTCGCCCTCGTTCGTCGTCCCGACGGTCGCGTCGGCGATCGACGTCGTCGTCCACCTCGGCCTCGATCGGCACGGGCGACGCTCCGTGCGCGAGGTCGTGCGCGTCACCGGACGAGTCGAGGGCGACACCGTCGAGACGATCCCGCTGTTCACCGAGGGCCAGGTCGGTTTCCCGCGCCTGTTGCCCGCGCTCGACGGAGAGGTTCGCTTCGCTCGCGCCGGCATCGACGTCGCCGCTCTCGCCGCCGAGGTGAACGCCGCGTGACGCGCCTGCTCAGCGCCGCCGCCGTCGGCACCGCCCTACTGCTCATGTGGCGGGCGATGACGTCCCCGGCTCCGCCGCGCCCCCTTCATGGTCTGCGCCGCAGCCGCCGGTACGCCGCGGTGCGTGAACTGCTCGACCAGTCCGGGCTCGTCACCTGGCGCGTGCGCACTCTCGTCGCCGCGTGCCTGGGCGCGGCGACCGTGGCCTTCTGCCTCGGCTTCGTCATCACCGGCGTGCCAGCCCTCGCCGTGGTCCTCGCGTGCGTCGGTGGGTGGGCACCTGCAGCATTCGTCCGGGGCCGGGCGACGAGCCTGCGCCGCCGCCGGCGTGAGGCCTGGCCCGATGCCGTCGACCATGTCGCCTCCGCCGTCCGCGCCGGCCTGTCGATCCCCGAAGCGCTGCGCCAACTGTCGTTGCACGGCCCGGAGGTGCTGCGTGAGGACTTCGCCGCCTTCGCCCGTCACGACGCGGCGCACGGCCGGTTCGACGACTCGCTCGACGTCCTCAAGGCCCGCCTTGCCGACCCGGCCGCCGATCGGCTCATCGAGTCGCTGCGCCTCGCCCGCAACGTCGGCGGCAGCGACGTCGGTCGCCTGCTTCGCACCCTCAGCTCCTTCCTGCGTGAGGACGCCTCGACGCGCGCCGAACTCGCCGCCAAGCAGAGCTGGACGGTGAGCGCGGCACGGTTGGCGCTCGCCGCACCGTGGCTCGCGTTGTGCGTCGTCGGTTTCCGCGGTGAGGGGCTGGCGGCCTACCGCACACCGCAGGGGGTGCTCGTGCTCGTCGCCGGGGCGCTCGTGTCGTGGATCGCGTACGTCGCGATGAAGGCCATCGGGCGTCTGCCTCACGAGGAACGGGTCATGCGATGACGACGCCAGCCGCGCTGTCGGCCGCCGCCATCGGGCTGGGGCTCGCACTGGTCGGCATCTGGGTGGCGCGCCCGCGCGTCAGCGTACTCGAGCAGCGTCTCGAGGCAATGCTCGCCGTAGACTCACCCGCCGCCGCGCCGCGTCGCGGTCTCGACGCCGTCGCGGCGGCCCTGGCGCGCCTGCTCGGGCGGGTCCTGGGCGGCGCCGATCACGTGCGCTCCCGGATGGAGCGCGCGGGCCTCGTCCCGGACGTCGACACGTTCCGCACGAGCCAGGCCCTGTGGGCGATGACGGGCTTCGCCGGCGCGGCGTGCATCGTCCTCGTCACGGGCAACTCGACGCGCGGACCGCTGTCTGCCTCGGCGCTCGTGCTGCTCGCTGCCGGGTTCGGTGTCGTGCTGCGCGATCAGCAGCTCACCCGGCTCGCCGAGAGGCGCGAGGCCCGCATGATCGTCGAGTTCCCCGCGATCGCCGACATGCTCGCCCTCGCCGTCGCCGCCGGCCAGGGCCCGCTCGGCGCGCTCGAACACGTCACGACTCTGTGCCGCGGCCCCCTCGCCGAGGAACTGCGCACCGCCCTCGAGCAGGCGCGCGCCGGTACTCCGTTGTCCGACGCGCTGGCCGGCGTCGCGCGGCGTACGAGCGTCGTCAGCGTGGCGCGCTTCGTCGAGGGCGTCATCGTCGCACTCGAGCGTGGCACGCCACTCGCCGACGTCCTGCGCGCGCAGGCCCAGGACGCGCGCGAGAGCGTGCGCACCGAGCTCGTCGAGAAAGCCGGCCGCAAGGAGGTCGTCATGATGGCGCCCGTCGTCTTCCTCGTCCTGCCCGTCACGGTGCTGTTCGCCGTGTACCCCGGGCTCGCAGCTCTCGATCTGACGCTGTGATGCCTCCCCACGACTCCCGCGAACGCTCGCGGGCCACACCCCGACGAAAGGTCACCTCCCATGAACCGCATCCTCAGTGCCCGCTCTGCTCTGCGACGACGCGTCGCGCTCACCCTCCGACCGGTGAACGGGACGGACAGCGACGGCGAGCGCGGCGACGTGCCGGGCTGGGTGCTCGTCACGCTCATGACGGCGGGCCTCGTCACGCTGTTGTGGCAGACGGCCGGGCCGCTGCTGCAGACGATGTTCACGAGCGCCATGAGCAAGGTCTCCGGCGGCTGAACCGCATCACGGCCGCGATGCGCTTCCGGGTCGCGTGGCGGGACGAGCGCGGATCCGCGGTCGCCGAGAACGCGATGACGAGCGTCGTCATCGTCGCCGTCTTCCTGCTCGTGTGCCAGTTCGCCTACGCCGCGCACGTGCGGTCGTCGCTGACGATGGCGGCGGCCGAAGCGGCCCGCGCGGGCGCTCGCGTCGATGGAGGCGTCGACGCCGCTCAGGCGAAGGCACGCGACCTGCTCGCCGAGGGTGGCGGCCGGCACGCACGCGTGAGCGCCGGGTCGACGAGCGAGGCGGGCGTCGCGGTCATGCGCGTCGACATCACCGCCCAGGTGCCCGTGCTCGGCCCGTTCGGCGTCGGACTCGACCTGCACACCAGCGGGCGAGCCGTCATCGAGGACCGCGGCCCATGAGGGCCCGTCGAGACGTGGCCGCCGCGGCCCAAGGTGCGGGCCGCCTGGGACGAAGCCCCGGTGGTCCTGACCAGGCTGGCGAAGAAGGCGGCGTAGCGGACACGAGAGGTCATGGCCTCGATGCGGACGAAGGGTCGGCGCTCGTCGAGGCGATCGTCGTCATCGCGGTGTTGTTGTTGCCGCTGCTGTGGGTCGCGACGTCTCTCGTCCGTGTCGAGGCGGCGTCGTTCGCGGTGCGCTCGGCGGCCCGTGAGGCGGCGCGCACATACGTGACGGCGCCCTCTTCGGGCGCGGGCAGCGTGCGCGCGAATGTCGCGGCGCGTCTCGCGTTCGAGGATCAGCGCAGCCCCGTCGGCACGGCGACGATCACCTGCACGGCGAGCCCGTGCCTGACGCCCGGCGCTCAGGTCAGTGCGACGGCGCGCACGAGCGTCGGCCTGCCGTTCGTGCCGCGATGGCTCAGCGGCCCCGCGGGGCTCGAGATCCACCTGAGCTCTCGGCACGTCGAGAAGGTCGAACAGTACGGAGGGCAACGGTGACTCCCGCACCTGACGCGTGCGCCACGAGGCGTGACGCCCTCAGCGGACCCCTGCGCCACATGCCGGCGAGGCTCAGACAGCTCGCCTCGTCCCTCGTGAACCGAACGCGCGCCGACGACGGCGGGATCGCCCTTCTCGGCATCGGGCTGTGTGCGTGCGTCGTCATGCTGCTGCTCGGCGGTATCTGCGTGCACACCGCGCAGGTGGCGCGCGTCGATGTCCTCGACGCCGCCGACCATGCGGGCGCCGCAGCCGCCGACCGCATCTCGGTCGCGCATGCCTACGCTCACGGCGTCGAGGCGCCGCAGCTCGACGCGGCATCGGTGCGCGCCGAGGCGCAGGCGGCGCTGTCCGCCACCGAGCGCCCGGCGCACGTCACGTCGTGGAGCCTGACGTCGGCGAGCGTCGACGGCAAGGATCTCGTGCTCGCCGTCGCGGCCGTCGTCGAACCGCCGGCGGTCGGGGGAGCACTGTCTGCGCTCGGTGCACCGATCACCGTTCACGTCACCACGCGGGCCGAAGCGCACTTCGAACGATGAGTGTTCACTCGCCGGTTGGGGCGCGGCCCGTCACAGGCGATACTCTGGAAGGCGTGGCTGTCGACTTTCCCAACGAAATCAAGAACCTGCGCACGACGATGGCGTCGGTGCGCGAGGTGCTCGACCTCGAGAAGCTGAAGAAGCAGATCGTCGACCTCGAGGAGCAGTCCGCGGCCCCCGATCTGTGGGACGACCCGGATGCGGCGCAGAAGATCACCTCCGCGCTGTCGCGCGCGAACGCCGAGAACGACCGCGTCGAGAACATGGACGCGGCGATCGACGACCTCGAGGTGCTCGTCGAGATGGGCACCGAGGAGAACGACGCCGACACCCTCGCCGAGGCCGAGCGCGAACTGAAGAAGCTGCAGAAGGCCGTCGGCGAACTCGAGGTGCGCACCCTGCTCAACGGCGAGTTCGACGAGCGCGAGGCCGTCGTCACGATCCGCGCCGGCGCCGGTGGCGTCGACGCCGCCGACTTCGCCGAGATGCTCATGCGCATGTACCTGCGCTGGGCCGAGCGTCACGGCTACCCGACGAAGGTCATGGACACCTCCTACGCCGAAGAGGCGGGCCTCAAGTCCGTCACGTTCGAGGTCAACGTGCCCTACGCGTTCGGCAACCTGTCGGTCGAGGCCGGCACGCACCGTCTCGTGCGCATCTCGCCGTTCGACAACCAGGGCCGACGTCAGACGTCGTTCGCCGCCGTCGAGGTCGTGCCGCTCATCGAGACGACCGACACGATCGAGATCCCCGAGAACGAGCTGAAGATCGACGTGTTCCGCTCCTCGGGCCCCGGTGGCCAGAGCGTCAACACGACCGACTCGGCTGTGCGCATGACGCACATCCCGACCGGCACCGTCGTGTCGATGCAGAACGAGAAGAGCCAGATCCAGAACCGCGCCGCCGCGCTGCGCGTCATGCAGTCCCGCCTGCTGCTGCTCAAGAAGCAGGAGGAGGACGCGCAGAAGAAGGAACTCGCCGGCGACATCAAGGCGAGCTGGGGCGACCAGATGCGCTCCTACGTCCTGCACCCCTACCAGATGGTCAAGGATCTGCGCACCGAGTACGAGGTCGGCAACACCTCCGGCGTGTTCGACGGCGACATTGACGGGTTCATCGAGGCCGGCATCCGTTGGAAGCGCGCCGCCGCTCGCGACGCCGAGTGACACCGGCTCACACGCGGGGTAGGTAGCGAGCACGCATCGAGCACGGCGGGGGAGCCATGATTCGTTTCGACCATGTGAGTCTGACGTACGGCAGAAAGCTGGCGCCTGCGCTCGACGACGTCAGCTTCGACATCGAGCGCGGCGAGTTCGTCTTCCTCGTCGGCCAGTCCGGCTCGGGCAAGAGCTCGCTCATGCGTCTCATGACGCACGAGGTGACGGCTACGTCCGGCCAGATCCACATCGCCGGGCGAGACCTCATGACGATGCCGCGCCGCAAGGTGCCGTCGCTGCGCCGCGACATCGGCGTCGTTTTCCAGGATTTCCGGCTGCTCGAGAACAAGACGGTCGCCGAGAACGTCGCGTTCGTCCTCGAGATCCTCGGCTGGCGTCGGGGCGCGGTGCGCACGGCCGTGCCCGAGGCGCTCGAACTCGTCGGCCTCGCCGAGAAGTCGCGCCGCTTCCCGCACGAACTCTCCGGCGGTGAGCAGCAGCGCGTCGCCATCGCGCGCGCCGTCGTCAAGCAGCCCGCCATCCTGCTCGCAGACGAACCGACCGGCAACCTCGACCCCGAGAACTCCGAAGAGGTCGTCGGCGTGCTCGACCGCGTCAACCGCACGAGCACGACGCTCGTCATGGCAACGCACGACAACTCGCTCGTCGACCGCCTGCAGCGGCGCGTCATCGAGATGAGCGACGGCCGTCTCGTGCGCGACTCGACCGGCGGCTACCGCTCCGAGGCCACCTCACGACGCTCCGGCGCGCGCCGCCTCGACGCCGTCGCAGAACAGGACGGCCACGACAGTCACGACGCCCACGACGATCCGTCAGCTCTCGACGGCACGACCACCGCAATCCCGGGCGCCCGCGCCACGCGCCGGGGGCGCGACATCACGGGAGCTGCGTCGTGAACCTGCGTTTCCTCGCCTCCGAGGTCGCTCAGGGGGTGCGTCGCAACACCTCGATGATCGCCTCGGTCGTACTCGTGTCGATGGTGTCGATGATCTTCGTCGGTGCCGGGCTGCTCGCGCAGCGTCAGGTCGACGCCGCCAAGGGCGATTGGTACGACAAGGTCCACGCGTTCGTGTTCCTGTGCACCGACTCCGACACGGGCGTCGCCTCGTGCGCCGGCGGCAAGGCGAGCGCAGCGCAGACCGAGACGGTGCGCATCAACCTGACGAACCTCGCGCCGCTCGTCACGAAGGTCGACTACAGGACGAGCGAGCAGGCCGTCGCGATGTTCCGCGAGCAGTACCACGACTCGCCGTACGTCAGCAGCGTCGACGCGTCGTCGATGCCCGCATTCTTCGAGGTGCGCCTCGACGACCCACGGCGTTTCGACGAGATAGCGAGCGGATTCACCGGCATGCCGGGCGTCGCGCACGTGAGCAACCTGCACGAGGTGCTCGCACCGTTCTTCTCGTTCCTCACGATGCTCGGCGTCGGCTCGGCCATCATCGCGACGCTCATGGTCGTGTGCTGCGTGCTGCTCATGGTGACGACGATCCGGCAGGTGGCGTTCACGCGGCGCCGGCAGGTCGGCATCATGCGCCTCGTCGGTGCCTCGAGCGCGACGATCTACCTGCCGTTCGTGGCCGAGGTGCTGCTCGCCTCGCTCGTCGGCGCGACCCTTGCCTCGGCCATGCTGTGGGCGATGGTCCACTTCGGCGTGAGCAGCCTCGCCGGCTCCGGGGGCGGCTTCGTCAACCTCGTCGGGGACGACGACGTCCTCGCCGTCGTGCCGTGGCTGTACCTCGGCGCGCTCCTGCTCGCGATCGTCACGTCGTGGCTCACGCTGCGTCGCTACCTCAAGGTGTGACGGTGGCGCCCACCAAATCCCGTCGCCGACTCTGCGCCGCAGCCCTCGCCGGGACCTGCGCGCTCGGTGTCGCGTCCGGGTCGAGCCACGCCGTCGGTGACGACGTCGACGACAAGATCAAGAACAGCAAGTCCGAGATCGACGACATCTCGAAGTCGCTCGCCGACGCCGACGCGACGCTGACGAAGACGAACAAGGCCGTCGCGGCCGCCGACAAGAAGGCAAAGGACGCGAAGAGCGCCCTGACGAAGGCCCAGCAGAAGCAGCGTGACGCCGCGTCCGACTACGACGTCGCCAAGGCCGACGAGGACGCCTCGCGCACCGCCCTCGCGACGAACCGCGCCGACCAGGCGAAGGCACGCACCGAGGTCGGTGGCCTCGCGCGCAACGCGTTCGAGACGGGCGGGCTCGGCGACCTCACGTTCACCATCGAGGTGCTCACCTCGAACTCGGGTGTCTCCGGGTCGATGGCGCTCGCCGACATCGTCATGCGCCGCCAGCAGGGCGTCATCACGAATCTCAAGAGCTCGGCCGCAGCCGGGCAGAGCGAGGCGACACGTCTCGCGGAGATCCGGCGTCGTGCGAGCCTGGCGAAGACGAAGCAGGACGCCGCCGTCACCGCCGCGAGCACGGCGAAGACTGACGCCGACACCGCCGAGGCGAGTCTCGTGGCGTTGCAGAAGACGCAGAAGGACGACAAGAAGAAGCTCGAGGCCGAGAAGAAGAAGGAGGAGGCGAAGCTCGCGGCGTTGCAGGCTGAGAGCACGCGCCTGAAGAACGTCACGACGACGAGCAAGGATGTCGACACCAGCGTCCACGACGTGCCGCAGGGCACCGGTTTCCTCGCCTCCCCGGGCCCGATCTCGAGCATCGTGTCGGGCTACGGCTACCGCTTCCACCCCGTCCTCAAGATCGACAAGCTGCACGAGGGCGACGACTTCCCGTTCGCGTGCGGCACGCCCGTCTATGCCGCGGGTGACGGCACCGTCATCGAGGCGAACTACAACGACGTCTCCGGCAATCACGTCTACATCAGCCACGGAACCGTCAACGGTGTTCAGCTGACGAGCGCCTACATGCACTTCACGTCCCTGTCGGTCAGCGTCGGGCAGAAGGTCAAGAAGGGCCAGCAGATCGGGGTATCCGGGATGACGGGGCGCGTCACCGGCTGCCACCTGCACTTCGAGACCCGCGAGAATGGTGTGGCCGTCAACCCGCTGAAGTGGATAAAGTGACAGCTTCGGAAATGCCCGGCATGCCTGCGATGTTGTCTTCACCGACGTCGACCACGCCGAACGCGACCGCATCGAAGCAGAAGGGGGTGAGCCCATGCCGAAGGAACACGGCACGAAGGTGATCGCCAACAACAAGAAGGCGCGCCACGACTACCACATCGAGGAAACGCTCGAGGCCGGGCTGTCCCTCATGGGCACCGAGGTGAAGAGCCTGCGCATGGGGCGCGCGTCCCTCGTCGACGGTTACGTGCTCGAGCGCGACGGTGAGATGTGGCTCGAGAACGTCCACATCCCCGAGTACCTCCAGGGCACGTGGACGAACCACTCCGCGCGTCGGCGACGCAAGCTGCTGCTGCACAAGGCCGAGATCCTCAAGCTCGCGAACAAGGCGCAGTCGAAGGGGTACACCATCGTGCCGCTGTCGCTGTACTTCAAGGACGGTCGCGCCAAGGTCGAGATCGCCCTCGCGCGAGGCAAGCAACTGCACGACAAGCGCCAGACGCTGCGCGAGCGTCAGGACAACCTCGAGGCGCAGCGCGAGATGCAGGTACGCCTCAAGCGCGGCGGCTGAGAACCGAGCGAGCGCGCCGGTTGACCCGTCGGCACGCCCCCGCCTCGCCCACGTGGCAAGGTAGGGGCATGAGTCGCCTCAGGGGAGCACCTACGCCGTCGGCCCGCACCGCACTCGGCGCCGCCGCCGCCGTCGCGCTCGTCGCCATGAGCGCAGCGCCCGCTCAGGCCGCGAGCAACGACAACATCCGCATCACGAACTACGACATCCGCTACGACGTGGGCGCCGACGGTGGCGTCGACGTCACGGAGAATCTCGACGTCCGCTTCAGCGACAGCAGTCATCACGGGCTCGATCGCATCGTCATCACCGGCCAGGGCGTGAGCGACACCCAGCACCGTGAGTACCCGATGACGAACGTCTCCGTCACCTCCTCGACGGGAGCGCCGACGCAGCTGCAGCGCTCCCGTGACGGCGGCGCTGAGCGGTTGCGCATCGGCAGCCCGAACCGCACCGTGTACGGCACGCAGCACTACACGCTCAAGTACCACCTCGCCGGTGTTGTCAACAAGCAGTCGAACTCGTCGACCGAGTTCTTGATCAACGCGACGGGCAACGACTGGAAGATCCCGATCGACACCGCGCGTGTCACCGTCAAGGGCCCGGGCGCAGTCTCTCGGGCCAAGTGCTGGTACGGCGAGAAGAACTCGAAGCAGGAGTGCAGGGCGACGCCGGGGACGGAGGCGTCGTTCTCGGCGAACAACGTCGGCAACGGGCGCGGCATGACGATCGACGCCGACCTGCCGACGTCGGTGTTCACGAACACCGCCCCCATCCTCAAGGACGGCTCGGCCGAGGACGCGTTCGGCGTCAACGGGCCGCTGACGTCTTCGCAGCGCCAGGCCGTCAACATCGGCGGCGGGGCTCTGGCGGCGGCACTTGCGGGGCTCGGCGGGCTGTGGTTCGTCCGCGACCGTCGGCGCAACGCCGACGAGCGCTACAGCGGAATCGCACCCGGTCAGCTCCCCGCGCCCGGCCAGGAGGTGCCGGTCGAGCGGACGCGCGAGCCCGAGGTCGCCGTCCGGTTCGAGCCGCCCAACGACGCCACCGCGGGCCTTGCGGGCCTCGTCATCGACCGTCGCGCCGACAACCGTGACGTCGCGGGCACCATCGTCGACCTCGCGGTGCGCGGGTACCTGCGAATGGAACAGGTCGACAAGAGCGACTGGCTGCTCATCTCGAACCCGCAGCCCCCGGCGGGGCAGCTGCTGGCCTACGAGGCAGACCTACTCAACGCGCTGTTCTCCGACGGCTCGCAGGTGTGCCTGTCCGATCTGAAGAACCACTTCGCGGGCCACCTGGCGAACGCGAAGGAGGGCATCGAGGACGAGGCCGTCGCGCGCGGCTGGTTCAAGCAGCGCCCGAGCGCGAGTGAGGCCGGGGCCAAGGGCCTCGCGAGCCTGTTCGCGGTGCTCGCCGTCGTCTCGTTCTTCGCCGCGAACCACTTCCACCTCAACGGCTTCCTGTTCGGTGCGGGTTTCGCGATCGTCGCCGTCCTCGCGCTCGTGCGTTCGAAGAACGCTGCCGCGCGCACGCCCGTCGGCTCGGCGGTGTACGACCAGACGCGCGGGTTCGAGCTGTATCTCAAGACGGCTGAGGCGAAGCAGATCAAGTTCGAGGAAGCCGAGCAGATCTTCAGCCGCTACATGCCGTACGCGGTCGTGCTCGGTCTCGCCGACCGCTGGGCGAAGGTCTTCGGCCAGGTCGCCGCTGCCGCGCAGGCGCAGGGCTACCCGATGGTCATGCCCTACTGGTACGTGCCGTACGGCGGCTTCGGCGGCGGTTTCGGGGGCTTCGACAACTTCGGCGCCTCGATGGAGGCCTTCAGCGACGCGGCGTCGTCCGCGTTGTCGTCCACGCCCGGTTCGAGCGGCGGTAGCGGCTTCTCCGGCGGGGGAGGCTTCTCCGGCGGCGGCATCAGCGGTGGTGGTGGCGGCGGCTGGTGAGCCGGCCCGCCTGAACGACGCCGAAAGGGGCACCCGTCTCGAGTCAAGACGGGCGCCCCTTTCGCCTGCGCCGCACGACCTGACGGGCTCGAGCGGAGGCCGCGAGCCGTCAGGTCACGGCGGCGGACATCACTCGATGACGATGACGAGGTCGCCGCCCTCGACCTGCGTCTCGTGCGTCAGAGCGACGCGCTTGACGGTACCGGCGATGGGCGTCGTGATGGAGGCCTCCATCTTCATCGCCTCGATCGTCGCGACCGTGTCGCCTGCCGCGACCTCGTCAACCTCGGCGACGCTGACGGACACCATGCCCGCGAACGGAGCGGCGACATGGCCGGCGTTCTTCGGGTCGGCCTTCTCGACGGCGGCGACGTCGACCTTGACGGCGTGGTCGCGCACCTGGACGGGACGCAGCTGGCCGTTCACGGTCGCGAGCACGGTGCGCATGCCGCGCTCGTCGGGCTCGGAGACCGACGCGACCGACAGCAGGATCTTCTTGCCCGGCTCGAGGTCGACCTCGTGCTCCTGCCCGGGTGCGAGGCCGTGGAGGAACTCCTTCGTCGACAGCACCGACAGGTCGCTGTAGAGCTCGCGGGCGCGTGCGTAGTCCTGCGTCGGGCCGGGGAACAGCAGGCGGTTGAGCGTGCCGCGCGGGTCGCGTGCGAGGTCGGCCTCGTCATGGTCGCTCAGCTCCTCGACGCGCGTGCGCACCGTGCGTCCGGCGAGGGCCTTCGTGCGGAACGGCTCGGGCCAGCCACCGGGCGGGTCGCCGAGCTCGCCGCCGAGGAAGCCGATGACAGAGTCCGGGATGTCGTAGTTCTGCGGGTTGGCCTCGAAGTCCTTCGGGTCGGCGTTCGCGCTGACGAGCGCGAGCGCGAGGTCGCCGACGACCTTCGAGCTCGGCGTCACCTTGACGACGTTGCCGAGGATGTCGTTGGCCGCGGCGTACGTGTCCTCGATCGCCTCGAAGCGGTCGCCGAGGCCGAGCGCGATCGCCTGCTGGCGCAGGTTCGACAGCTGCCCACCCGGGATCTCGTGACGGTACACGCGACCCGTCGGCGCGGGGAGGCCCGACTCGAACGGCTTGTAGAGGGTGCGCACGGCCTCCCAGTACGGCTCGAGGTCGCACACGTTCGCGAGGTCGAGCCCCGTCGCACGGTCCGTGCCGTCCGTCGCCGCGACGAGCGCCGACATCGACGGCTGGCTCGTCGTGCCCGACATCGCGGCGCTCGCGACGTCGACCGCGTCGACGCCCGCGTCGATGGCGGCGAGCAGCGTCGCGAGCTGGCCACCGGCCGTGTCGTGGGTGTGCAGGTGCACGGGCAGGTCGAAGCGCTCCCGCAACGCGGTGACGAGGGTACGCGCCGCCGGGGCGCGCAGCAGACCCGCCATGTCCTTGATCGCGAGGACGTGGGCGCCGGCGTCGACGATCTTCTCGGCGAGCGCGAGGTAGTAGTCGAGCGTGTAGAGCTTCTCGTCGGGGGAGGCGAGGTTGCCGGTGTAGCACAGGGCCACCTCGGCGACGGCGGTGCCCGTCTCGCGCACCGCTTCGATGGCGGGACGCATCTGCTCGACGTCGTTGAGGGCGTCGAAGATGCGGAAGATGTCGACACCCGTGCGCGCGGCCTCGGTGACGAACGCGTCGGTCACCTTGGTCGGGTACGGCGTGTAGCCAACGGTGTTGCGCCCGCGCAGCAGCATCTGGATCGGGATGTTCGGCATCGCCTCGCGCAGCTTCGCGAGGCGGTCCCACGGGTCTTCGGACAGGAAGCGCAGCGCGACGTCGTACGTCGCGCCGCCCCAGGCCTCCATCGACAGCAGCTGCGGCGTCATGCGTGCGACGTACGGCGCGACGTGCAGCAGGTCGCGGGTGCGGATGCGCGTCGCGAGCAGGGACTGGTGGGCGTCGCGCATCGTCGTCTCGGTGACGGCGACGGCCTGCTGCTCGCGCAGAGCGCGGGCGAACGCCTCGGGCCCTTCGGTGATCAGCCGGTCGCGCGCGCCGGGCGGGACGGGGCCGCTGATGTCGAACGCGGGCAGCTTCTCGCGCGCCGTGATGGCGAGTGCTGAGTGGTCGCCGTACGGCTTGTTGACGGTCGTCTCGGCGAGGTAGGTGAGCAGCTTCGTACCGCGATCGCCGGGGGTGCGCGCGTCGAGCAGGTGCGGGTGGGTCTCGATGAACGACGTCGTCACATGGCCGGAGATGAATGCCGGGTCCTCGAGCAGGGCCTGCAGGAAGGGGATGTTCGTGCTGACACCGCGCACGCGGAACTCGGCGAGGGCGCGGCGGGCGCGGCGCACGGCCGTCGCGAAGTCGCGGCCGCGGCAGGTGAGCTTGACGAGCATCGAGTCGAAGTGGGCGCTGACCTCGGCGCCCATGTGGATCGTGCCGCCGTCGAGGCGAACGCCCGAGCCGCCCGCGGAACGGTAGGCGGTGATCGTGCCGGTGTCGGGGCGGAAGCCGTTGGCCGGGTCCTCGGTCGTGATGCGGCACTGCAGCGCCGCGCCGTGCAGGTGGATGTTCTCCTGAGCGAGGCCGAGGTCGTCGAGGGTGTCGCCGGAGGCGATGCGCATCTGCGCGGCGACGAGGTCGACGTCGGTGACCTCCTCGGTGACGGTGTGCTCGACCTGGATGCGCGGGTTCATCTCGATGAACACGTAGCGGCCGCGGGTGTCGAGCAGGAACTCGACGGTGCCGGCGCACGAGTAGCCGATCTCCTTCGCGAACGCGACGGCGTCGGCGCACATGCGTTCGCGCAGTTCGGGGGAGAGGTTCGGTGCCGGCGCGATCTCGACGACCTTCTGGTGGCGTCGCTGCACGGAGCAGTCGCGTTCGAAGAGGTGGACGACGTCGCCCTCACCGTCGGCGAGGATCTGCACCTCGATGTGGCGCGGGTCGACGACGGCTTCCTCGATGAAGCAGGTCGCGTCACCGAAGGCGGATTCGGCTTCGCGCATCGCGGCCTCGAGGTTCTCGCGCAGCGCCTCGGGCTTCTCGACGCGACGCATGCCGCGCCCGCCGCCGCCGGCGACGGCCTTGACGAAGACGGGGTAGCCGATGTCGTCGGCGCCCTTGACGAGTTCGTCGATGTCGGACGACGGCGGCACACTGCGCAGCGTCGGCAGGCCGGCGCGCTTGGCGGCGGCGATGGCCGTCGCCTTGTTGCCCGTCATGTGCAGCACGTCGGGCTTGGGGCCGATGAAGGTGATGCCGGCGTCGGCGCACGCCTCGGCGAGCAGCGGGTTCTCGGACAGGAAGCCGTAGCCGGGGTAGATCGCGTCGGCGCCCGATTCGCGGGCGACGCGGATGATCTCATCGACGTCGAGGTAGGCGCGCACGGGGTGGCCGACCTCGCCGATCTGGTAGGCCTCGTCGGCCTTGAGACGATGCTCGCTGCCGCGGTCCTCGTGGGGGAAGACGGCGACGGTGGTGGCGCCCAGCTCGGTGGCGGCGCGGAACGCGCGCACGGCGATCTCGCCTCGGTTGGCGACCAGGACCTTGCGGAACATGCACATCTCCGTTCGGGGTGGGGCGCCGCGGCGGCGCAGTTGGTGCTGACACTACCGGTCGCTCAGGGCTGAAAACCGCAGAGTTTCGCGGCAAAACCGACCAATAGCGAACAGTTGGCAACACACGCGTGTCTCGCACCACACCGGACGTGAGAAAAGCCTCTGGGCGGGCCCGACGCAGGGTCGAGCCCGCCCAGAGGCGAGGGTGTGCAAGCTGAAGCGACCGCGTCAGCCCACGTGCGCGGTGGGCGCTGCCCCGTCGGTCTGCAGTTCGTCGCTGCGAATCGTGATGAAGATCAGGATGAGCAGGGCTCCGACGAGAAGCATGCCGGAGGCCACCCAGAACCCGTGCGTCGAGGCGAAGGTCTGCACGTCGAGCGCTCCGGCTGCCTGCTGGGCCTGCATCTTCGACTTGAACTCAGCCGTTCCCTGCACCGACGTCGGCACCTTCGCCATCGCGGCAGCGGCGGCGGCCTTGAGCTCGTCGGCACGCTGCGTCGCATAGTGCGAATACACCGTGGTGAGAGCGGCGAGACCGATCGAACCACCGATCTGCTGCGCGGTGTTGAGCGCGGAGGCGGCGGCCCCCGAGTCCTTCGCTTCGACGCCGTGGGAGGCGGCGAGCGTCATCGGGATGAAGACGAAGCCCATGCCGAGGGCCATGACGAAGATGCCGGGCAGCAGGTGCGTCGCGTAGCTCGAGTGCGTGTCGAGCTGGGTGAACGACCACATGCCCGCTGCTGCGAGCAGGCCGCCGAAGCCCGAGAGGTAGCGCGGCTTGATGCGCGTGACGAGGTTTTGCGACAGGCCCGCGGCGATGACGATGCCGAGGCTGAACGGCAGGAACGCGAAACCGGACTTGACCGGCGAATAACCGAGCACCTGCTGGATGTACAGGCCGAGGAAGAAGAACATCGCGAACATCGCGGCACCCATGATGAGCATCGCGAGGATCGCGGTGCCTCGCGTGCGGTCGGCGAGGATGCGCATCGGCAACAGGGCGTGCTCGGTGCGGCTCTCGATGGCAGCGAACGCGATGACGAGCAGGGTGCCCACGATCAGCGGCACGAGGGTCCAGGTGTCGCCCCACGAGTGGGACGCGGCGTTGGACAGGCCGTAGACGATGCCGAACAGACCCGCGGTCGCCGTGACGGCGCCGATGATGTCGAGGGTGCCCTCGTGACCGTCGGATTCGACGAGCACGCGGGGTGCGAGCACGGCGACGGCGATGCCGATGGGCACGTTGATGAGCATCGTCCAGCGCCAGTCGATCTCGGTCAGCACGCCGCCGAGGATGAGGCCGATCGCTGCACCGGCGCCGGACATCGCGGCGTAGACACCCATGGCGCGGTTGCGCTCCTTGCCGGGCGGGAACGTCGTGTTGACGAGGGCCAGTGCCGCCGGCTGAGCCAGCGCCGCACCGGCACCCTGGAGCACGCGCGCGGCGAGCAGGAGGGTGGGGTTGGGCGCGATGCCGCCGAGCAGCGAGGCGAGAGCGAACACGGCGATGCCGACGGTGAACATGCGGCGGCGTCCGAAGATGTCGCCGAGGCGCCCGCCCAGCAGCAGGAGCGAACCGAGAGCCAGCGCGTAGGAGGTGACGACCCACTGAAGGCCGGACTGGCTGAAGTGCAGATCGGTCTGGATGTGGGGTAGCGCGATGTTCACGACCGTCCCATCGAGCACGATCATGAGCTGGGCGCAGGCGATCACGAAGAGCGCGAGGCTGAGGTTGGGCTTCGCGGGGTTGTCGGTGGATGACTCCACGGGTGCGTCGGGGCCGTGAGTGCTGACAGCAGCAGTCGACATCAGCCCCTCCTTTCTCGAGTTGGCGCCCTTGAGGGGCCGGGGCAGGCGTGGGGGAGAGGCCGGCGAGGAACCGACGGAGTGTGATGCGCGCGGGATCGAACGCGGGCAGCAGGGCGATCGGGCGCTGCCCTGGGGAGTGCAGCCGCGCGTTGGCCGCCGTTCGTCGGGATGGGGTCGGCCGTGGCGCGACGCAACGTGTCCGTGCGGCGAAGTGATTGAAGATGCAACGACCGAGGAACAACGATAGTCTTCGCGGGGTGAGGCGCCAAGCGATCCTCGTGTGGCGCATGACACGGCAGAGGCGCAGCGGGTGGGAATGCGCTCGCGTCCTTCGCTGTTGAACCGCTAGACTGACGGACGCTGATTCGTCAGTAAGCACAACTCCACAGAGCGAACAGTTTCCATGGGGATGATCGGTTTCGACATCGGTCGCCGTCCCAGGGGAAGCGGGCCGAGGATGCAGAGTTATCTCGTTAACGCTCTCTGCAAACTTATAGGTGCCGATTCCAAGCGCACCGACTTCGCCCTCGCCGCCTGAGCGAGCCCGAAGTCTGTCAGCCTGAGCTAGTTCTCGACTCAGTGTCTGGCATCAGCTAGAGAACTTGCTGCAACGTCTTGTCGAGGGGCGTTGTGGGACTCTCACTCGACTGGGCCTGTCGCGGAATGTGTCATTCCTTGCCGCGGGGCCGAGAAAATCCGCAGGATGACTGCGCCCGGAGAAGCCCTGGATCGCCGTCGATGGACGGGGGTTCAATTCCCCCCATCTCCACCACCTCCATGCATCGGTCGCGAGGCCGAGCGGCTGTTCGCAGAACTCGTCACGCAGCGTGAATCAGGCTGCTGCGTGACGCGTGTGGCACGGAGCCCGCCGTCATCCCTCCCGAGGGGTGACGGCGGGCTCTTGCACGTCGTGCGGTCCGGCTTTCACCACTCGCCGATGCCGAGCCACCGCTGCACGATCGGCGTCATAGATCGGGACAAACCCGGCCGGGTTGATGGCCGTCCCGCCCGACTTCTCGATCAATAGATCGCCCATGGACGAGCTCGTGGCGTCCACCGATCCCTACCAGTACGCACGCGGGAGGGCTCTGGCCAGCTCTGCGCCGCTGAAGGATTGAGAGATGAGCGGCGCCGCCATCAGCGTCTCGACGTCGGTCGACGGTGAGGACATGACGGTCGGTACGTGGCATCCGCATCCACGAAGCGGTGGCACTTTCCGCTATGAGAAGTCGTGGGCGAGCGCTGAGTACGGCTACTCGCTGTCGCCGGCGCTGCCCGTGCTGGCAGGCAGTGCGCCTCAGGTGACATATGCCGAGAAGGGGCCCCTGCCGCAGGTCTTCTCGGACAGCGCACCTGCTCGGTGGGGCCGGCAGATCATCGAACGGACGTGGCAGGCCGACGGCAGGGGTGTGCCTGACGCAGTCGACATCCTTCTCGCCGTGCGCGACCGGCTACGGATGGGCGCAATTCGCTTCGCGCGCGACGGAGTCGAGATGAGCGAGAGCGCACGCGTGCCCAAGATGCTCGACCAGGCTCACCTCGAGGCGGTGGCGCGGCGAGCGGAGAGTCACACGGACAGCGACGCGGACATCAAGGAACCGTTCGATGCGGGTTCGTCGATGGGTGGTGCGCGCCCCAAGGCCGTCGTCGTGGACGAGAACGGGCACCTCATGTTGGCGAAGTTCACCTCGACCAAGGACGACACCGACGTCGTCGCATGGGAGAAGGTCTGCCTGGACATCGCCGCACACGCTGGGATCACCGTTGGTGGCGGTGGCCGAAGCGTTCGAACCGCACATGGCCGCCTCCGGCCGTGTGGATCTCGCGGAGCTGTGGAAGCGCACAGTGCTGAACCTCCTCGTGGGAAACAAGGACAACCACCTGCGTAACCACGGCTTCCAACCGCACCACGATCGAGCCGTGCGCGACGGGTTCGACGGTGTGATGAGGCAGCGAACCCGCGAGGTGTTGGGGGAGCGCCCGGCCCCGTCGTGTTGGATCTCGCCCCACATGACGCCTCCGCTGGATCGGTGGGGCGATGCCGTGTCTGTGGGCGCCCGCTTCGCTCACCGGAGTCCATTGCACGTGGCTCCGGCCCCGAATGCTCCAAGAAGGTGTGAGCGTCGGGGTCGAGCCGTGAAAGGGGCACGGGCCGTGTGAGGCAGCAGAACGCAGTGTCCTCAGGCCGCCGGGACGCACACCACCTGGTCGAGGTCGGCGGCCAGCGGCTGGCCGACGTTGTTCTTCACGACGTGCTTGACGCGTGCAACGCAGCGGACGCGCTTGTCGTCCTTCGTCAGGTAGGTCGTGCCGTGCGCGGCGATCGTCGCGGTGTCCTGGCCGGTCGAGTCGACCTCGATGCGGCTTCGCGCGTACGTCTCTGTCAGCCCGTTCTTCTTCTGCGCGGCGACGCTGAGGGCGTGCAGGTCATCGGGCGACCACGTCACGTCACTCGAGGCCGGCGCGGCGACGGCCTTCGCCTCCGGGCGCCAGTCCTTCTCAGGGACGGCGGCGGCACGCGCTGCGCTCAACGCGTCGGCGCGCTCGATCGTCGCCGTGGCCGACGCGATGGGCGCCGGGCCCGCCACGCGATGACGCATCGACGGCACCGCCGCCACGAGCGCGACGACGGCGAGCGCCGCGATCACGCCGAAGCGCCACGGGTGGGCCTGCTCCAGGCACATCGACGCGAACATCCACGCGATCGCGCCGATCAGCACGGCGCAGAACGCGAGCGCGGCGAGCGTCGAGACGACCGTCGCGTGGGTGGGGGACAGCTGCGGCAGCCACATCGTCGCGACGTGGGCGGCGTGATCGAAGTGCACCGTCATGAGAGCTCCTTGGGCGCGGGGCTGCCTCGTCGCAGCCGCTCGAAGCTAGGCCGACAGCCTGAGAACCCGCCGAGAGGGCGCCGGACGTGCGCGGTGCGATACTGCACGGGATGCCCCCTTCCGACTCCCGCCTCGTCCGCGCCTGCCGCGCGCTGCTCGTGCTCGCCCTCGCACTGCAGACGTACCTCCTGTACGTGTTCCATTCGAGCGGGGCAGAAGGTGAGCTGTTCCCCCACGCCGACAAGGTGGTCCACGCCTGCATGTTCGGCGGACCCGCCCTCCTGGCACTGCTCGGACGGTGGCGATGGGTGGCGCTCATGCTCGCGTTCTATGCGCCGATCTCCGAACTGATCCAGGGCACGGACGTCGTGGAGCGCGACGCGGACTGGCGCGACGCACTCGCCGATGTGACAGGAATCATCCTGGCGTGGGGGTTGACGCGTCAGCTGCGCCGCCGGGCGTGACGTAGACTTGGGGGACCATTGATCTTGCGTTCAGTAGGTTTGCTTTCGGTTTGAGCGTGCCCGCAGCTACTCCCTGTGGCGGCACGTGGTGGTGAGAGTAGGCCCGTTCTCTGAGCGTCACCCACGATGTGACGCCGTCATGTGAGCGCCGAGATCCCACGCAACAGCGCCGATCCACCCAGTACGCAATCCTTCCAGCCCACGTGCTCCACGGGCTCTCTGGCGTGCTCGCCTTCGGTGCTCTCGACCGAGAGGTTCACACCCATGTCTTCGACGAACAACAACAACGGCAAGAAGCCGCGCTGGTCGCACGCCGACAAGGCCGGCGCCAAGCGCGGCCAGGACCGCTCCGGCGGCCGCGACTTCGGAGGACGCCGCGACGGCGCCGCGGGCGGACGCGACGAGCGACGCGGCGGTTTCAGCCGTGACAACGACCGCCGTGAGGGCGGGTTCCGCGGCGGTGACGAGCGTCGTGGCGGCTTCCAGGCCCGTGACGACCGCCGTGACGGTGGTTTCCGCGGCCGCGATGAGCGACGCGGTGGCTTCAACCGTGACAACGACCGCCGTGAGGGCGGGTTCCGCGGCGGCGACGACCGTCGTGGTGGTTTCAACCGCGGTAGCGACGAGCGCCGTGGCGGCTTCCAGGGCCGTGATGATCGCCGTGGTGGTTTCAGCCGTGACAACGACCGCCGTGAGGGCGGCTTCCGCGGCGGTGATGACCGTCGTGGTGGTTTCAACCGCGACAACGACCGACGTGACGGCGGCTTCCGCGGCGACGACCGCCGTGGCGGTTTCAACCGCGGTGGCGACGACCGTCGTGGTGGTTTCGGGGGCCGCGACGAGCGTCGCGAGGGTGGCTTCCAGCGTCGCGATGACCGCGGTGGTTTCAACCGTGGTGGCGATGACCGTCGTGGTGGTTTCAACCGCGACAACGATCGTCGCGAGGGCGGTTTCCGTGGCGGTGACGACCGTCGCGGTGGCTTCAACCGTGATGACCGTCGTGGTGGCTACCAGGGCCGTGACGACCGGCGCGGTGGGTTCAACCGTGACAACGACCGTCGCGAGGGCGGCTTCCAGCGTCGCGACGACCGCGGCGGTTTCAACCGTGGCGACCGCCGTGACGGCGGCTTCCAGCGCCGCGACGACCGCCGTGAGGGCGGTTTCGACCGCGAGAAGCGCTTCGGGCGCCCCGACCGCTCGTTCGACGACGCCCCCGTGCGTGACGAGTCCCGCGTCGAGGACGCGCAGGTCGAGAACGTGACGGCGGCGAACGCCGACGTCGCGGCGACCACCGTCGAGGCCGACGCGGCCACGAGCGAGAACATCCAGCGCGAGAACGTCGACGTCGTCGGCGAACAGAACCCCGACGAGCGCGTCCACGTCGACGGCGACGTCGAGGGTGACGTCCGCGTCGACGACGCTCCCACCGCCGACGCCACGGACGCCGAGCGCGACGGTGTTGACGCCGCCGACTCCGACACGACCAACTCTGACGCCGACAACACCGACGCGCAGAACACCGACCCCGCCGACGCCACGAACGCCACCGCGGGCACGGCCGACGGCGAGCACGCGGGCTTCGACGAGAGCGAGTCGGACGAGATCGACGAGAGCGTCATCATGACGTTCACCGAGCTCGGGCTGCCCGAGGCGCTCGTCGAGCGCATGGCGCGTGACGGCATCACGAAGCCGTTCCCGATCCAGGCGGCGACCATTCCCGACGCGATGGCCGGCAAGGACGTCCTCGGCCGCGGTCGCACGGGTTCGGGCAAGACGCTCGGCTTCGGTCTGCCGATGCTGGCGCGTCTCGCCGAGGGCGGCAAGGCTCGCGCGCACCAGCCGCGCGCCATCGTCCTCGTGCCGACGCGTGAACTTGCGATGCAGGTGAGCGATGCGCTGCAGCCGCTCGTCCACGTCGTCGGTCTCAAGCACAAGCTCGTCGCCGGTGGCATGCCGTACGAGCCGCAGCTGTCCGCGCTGGAGCGCGGCGTCGACGTCCTCATCGCCACGCCGGGTCGCCTGTCCGACCTCATCGAGCGTGGCGCGGCCGACCTGAGCCGCGTCGAGATCGCCGTGCTCGACGAGGCCGACCACATGGCCGAGATGGGCTTCCTCGAGGCCATCACCGAGATCCTCGACCTCGTGCCCGAAGGCGGCCAGCGCCTGCTGTTCTCCGCGACGCTCGACCGTGGCATCGACACCGTCGTCGACAAGTACCTCGTCGACCCGGTGACGCACTCGACGGACGACGGCACCGCCACCGTCACGACGATGGAGCACCACGCGCTGCTCATCGAGCCGCGCGACAAGAAGGTCGTGACGGCCGAGGTCGCGAACCGTGAGGGACGCACCGTGGTGTTCGTCCGCACCAAGATGGGCGCCGACCGTGTCGCCGCAGAGCTGCGCGAGCAGGGCGTCATGGCTGCCGCGCTGCACGGTGGCCTCAACCAGGGTCAGCGCAACCGTGTCCTGTCGGCGTTCAAGGACGGGCGTGTGCCCGTGCTCGTCGCGACCGACGTCGCGGCGCGCGGCATCCACGTCGACGAGGTCGGCGTCGTGCTCCAGGTCGACCCGCCGGCCGACCACAAGGACTACCTGCACCGCGCCGGCCGTACGGCCCGCGCAGGGGAGAAGGGCACCGTCATCACCCTGGCGCTGCCGCACCAGCGCCGCTCGATGCAGCGTCTACTCGACTCCGCCGGCGTCGACGTGAGCCTCGTGCGCACGCGCCCCGGTGACGAGGCGATCGTCGCCGCGGGCGGTTCGACGCCCGAGGGCCGTTCGATCTCCGAGGACGACCTGCGTCGCACCCTCGCGCCGCGCAACGACCGTGGTGGTCGCGGCGGCCGTGGCTACGAGCGCGGTGGCCGGGGTGGTTACGACCGCGGTGGTCGTGACGGCGGGCGCGGCGGTTACGGCCGTGGCGGCGGCTTCGACCGTGGTGGTCGTGGACGTTTCAACGACCGCGACGACCGTGGCCAGGGCCGCGGACGCGGCGACGACCGCGGCTTCGGTGGCGGGCGCGGTTACCGCGACGACATCGACGGTGGTTTCGAGCGCGAGAACCGTCGTCAGAGCTTCGGTGGTCGCGGCGGCCAGGGGGGTCGTGGTGGGTACGGCGGCGACCGTGGTGGCTACCGTGGCAACCGCGACTGACGCCGACTGAATCTGCGCTGATGTTGCCCGGTGATCCGGGGCCCCGTGCCCGATCACCGGGCAACATCGCGTTCGGGGCGGGCGTGTTCCACAATGGACGGGTGACCTCGTTGACCGGCCGACTGCTCCTCGCGGTGCCTCGTGCCCACGACCGCGACGAGGGTGACATCTTCACCCGTAGCGTCGTGTTCGTCCTCCACCACGGTGACGACGGCGCCCAGGGCGTCGTGCTCACCGAACCGCTCGAGGCCGGTGTCGACTCGGTCCTTCCGGGGTGGCAGTCCGCGTGCTCGACGCCCGATCGTCTCTTCCAGGGCGGGCCCGTCGGCCTCGACACGGCGGTCGCGCTCGCGGGCGTGCCGGGGCGCGGTGACGTCGTGGGCGCCACGCGACTGTTCGGTTCGCTCGCCGTCGTCGACCTCGACGCGCCGCCGGAGATCGTCGCCCCGCAGCTGTCGGGGCTGCGCGTGTTCGCCGGCAACTGCGGCTGGGAGCCGGGCCAACTCGACGTCGAACTCGCCGACGGGTGGTGGGTGCGCGCCGAACCCGAGATCGCCGACCTGTTCGACGCCGACCCCGAGACGTTGTGGGCGCGCGTCCTCGCACGCCAACCCATCCCGACGTGCCTCCTGGCGTCGTTCCCCGACGACCCGACGCTCAACTGACCCGCCGCCTGACGCCTCGGCTCGCTGCCCCCTGGCCCGCCGCGGGCGGCGCGCCTACACTGGCGCCCATGAACCCGGTTGTGTGGAACTCTTCGATCGACGACCCGTCATCGCCCCTCGGCGCGCCCGACGGCCCGGGCGGCCTCGGAGGGCCGGGCACGTCGACGGCGGTGCTGGAGCGAGAGCAGGTCGACCACCAGCTCTCCGAGCCCGGCGATCACGAGCGCTTCGCGCACTACGTGCGCAAGGAGAAGATCATGGAGTCGGCGCTGTCGGGCGAGCCCGTCACCGCGCTGTGCGGCAAGGTGTGGGTACCGGGCCGCGACCCGGAGAAGTTTCCGGTGTGCCCGACGTGCAAGGAGATCTACCAGGGCCTGCGTCCGCCGCAGGACGGCGGGGAGTGACGCCGACGGGCGTCAGCTCGCCTTCGCGACAGGCTGCCTGACGTCGCCCGTGACCGGGGCCGCACCGACGGCGCCGGTGACGACCGGTCCCGCGGCGGTGGACGCCGTCGCGGAACCGCCGTCCACCCCCGTCAGGTGCTCACGAACCTCGACTGCGGGCGCGTGCGATTCGGCCATGCGGATGAGCACCGTGCGGACGGCCTCGACGCTGACGCCGGCCGCCTCGGCGATGGCGCTCTTCGTCACCTTCGCCTGATCGGCGGCGGCGACCGCCCGCCGGTACTCCGCTTCGGCGGCGAGACGCGCTTCGCGCGCCGCAGTGACGGCGCTGAGCTTCTCGCGTTGAGCATCGGTGAGTTGGGCTCTCGTGCGAACCATGACTCTCGTCCTTTCCCTGCGAGCCCCGGCCAGGGGTGAGCGGCCTCGATGGACCGATCGGCGACGCGCCGCTGGGGCCATCGAGTGCTCGATGTCCATGACTGACTCCACCCTAGGCGCGCGGACGCCCCGCATGGTGGGTTGAGCGCTACTCAACTCCAGGGTGTGATGCTCACCCCACCCTCCGCCGTCGCCCGGCGCGGCGCCGACACCCTTCGACGCGCCGTCGGGACCCAGCCCGTCTCGTCAGCTGGGAGCCTGCTGGGTGAAGCGACGAAGCGGCGACGAGAGTGCTCCCGCGGTGGCGGCCTGCCCCCATCACGCTCGTGCTGTGCGCGGGGGCTCGGTTCGGTGGCGCGGGAGTTCCTCGCCGCGCGCGGCGGCACGACGCGCAGCCTGCGCGTCGGCTTCGCCGCCATCGTCGTCGCGCTGCCGCACATCGGCCTCGCGCACGGCGTCGGCGCACTGGAGTCGGTGATGGCTGCGTATGGCCTGGGCCTCGGCCTGGTCGACGCCGGGTGCAACATGCAGGCCGTCGCCATCGAGCACCATTACGGGCGCCCGCTCATGTCGACGTTCCACGGGGCGTGGACGCGCGGCGGCGTCCTCGGCACGCTCATCGCGCTCGCGACGCATCGCTGGGGCTTCGCGTCGCCGCCGCGGTGCTCATGATCCTGCCCGCCGCCGCGACGCTCGCGCCGTACGTCCCGCACGCGCGGCCGGAACCGGCGCCCATCGCATCCGGGGCCGACGCCCCCGCCGCGCGCAGCCTGCCCTGGCGCCGCATCCTCACCCTCGCCCTCGCGCTCGTCGTGTTCTACATGGTCGACATCGCCGTGACGACGTGGGCGCCCACCTACCTGCACCACACCTTCGCCTCACCGGCCTCGCTCGTCGCCGTCGCCACCCTGCCGTACCTCGTGTGCTCGCTGCTCAGCCGCAGCTGCGGCGACTGGCTGACGGCGCGGCTCGGCCCCGCGGCGCTCGTCGCGCCGTTGTCGTACTCGGTGGCCGCGCGCCTCGCCCGCGACGCACACCCGGAGGCGGACGCGGCGTCCGTCCAAGCCGGCAGCGACGCGATCAACGCGCGCTTCAACCAGTTCAACTACGTCGGCGCCCTGCTCGGAGCCGTGCTGACGGGGACGGGCGCGCTCGGCGACACGTCCCTGCGCTACGGATTCGCCGTCCCGATGGTGCTCGTCCCCGGCCTCGTGGGGGCTGTCGCGCGCGTTCCGGCCGGCCTGAACGGTCGGTGGCGGCGGCCAGGTCGGGGAGTTCGTTCGGCGCCGGTAGACTGCTCGGCCTATGAGTACCTCGGCTGCAGAGCACCTCTCACCCGCCTTCCCGGAGCGCGCCGCGTGGGGTACCGCGGGCAAGCTGCGCGCCTGGCAGGCCGGTGCGCTGGAGCGGTACCTGAGCACCGATCCGCGCGATTTTCTCGCCGTCGCAACCCCCGGCGCCGGCAAGACGACGTTCGCGCTGCGCCTCGCGACGGAGCTGCTGGGGCGCGGCATCGTCAAGAAGGTGACGATCGTCGCGCCGACCGAGCACCTCAAGACGCAGTGGGCCGACGCGGCCGCGCGCGTCGGCATCCAGATCGACCCGAGGTTCACGAACCGTCAGGTCGATGAGGCGTCCGACTACGACGGGGTCGCCCTCACCTACCAGGGCGTCGCGAGCAACCCCGAGGTGCACCGCATCCGCACCGAGCGCACGCCGACGCTCGTCATCCTCGACGAGGTGCACCACGGCGGCGACAACAAGAGCTGGGGCGAGGCGCTGCGCACTGCATTCGACGGCGCCGCGCGACGCGTCTGCCTCACCGGTACCCCGTTCCGCAGCGACACGAGCCCCATCCCCTTCGTGCGCTACGAGGTCGACGACGCCGGCATCCGTCGCTCGGCGAGCGACTACGCGTACGGCTACGCCGAGGCGCTCGCCGACGGCGTCGTCCGGCCCGTGCTGTTCATGGCCTACGGCGGCAACATGCGATGGCGCACCCGGGCCGGCGACGAGATCGCGGCGCGTCTCGGCACACCGATGACGAAGGACGCCATTGCAGGCGCCTGGCGCACCGCGCTCGACCCGAACGGCGCGTGGATCCCGTCCGTGCTTCAGGCCGCCGACAAGCGCCTGTCGGAGGTGCGACGTCACGTGCCCGACGCGGGCGGCCTCGTCATCGCCTCGAACCAGACGGCCGCGCGCGCCTACGCGCGCACGCTCGAGGCGATCACTGGCACCAAACCGACCGTCGTGCTCTCCGACGACGCGGGCGCGAGCTCCCGGATCGAGGACTTCGCCAAGAGCAGCGAGCGGTGGATGGTCGCCGTCCGCATGGTCTCCGAGGGTGTCGACGTGCCGCGTCTTTGCGTCGGCGTCTACGCGACGTCGACGTCGACGCCGCTGTTCTTCGCCCAGGCCGTCGGACGCTTCGTGCGCGCCCGCAAGCGCGGCGAGACGGCGTCGGTGTTCCTGCCGACCGTGCCGATCATCCTCGAGCACGCCTCGCGTCTCGAGGAGCAGCGCGACCACGCCCTCGACCGTCCGCAGCGCGCGGGGGAGAACCCCGAGGACAACATGTGGTCGGAGGAGGAGGGGCTGCTCGCCGAGGCCAACCGTGAGGAGAAGGCCTCCGGGATGCTCGCCGACGACGGCACCTTCGAGGCGCTCGAGTCGCAGGCCGAGTTCGACCACGTCCTATTCGACGCGCAGCAGTGGGGCATGGGCGGTGACGTCGGCAGCCAGGACGAGCAGGAATACCTCGGCTTGCCCGGTCTGCTCGAGCCCGATCAGATGGCGAGCCTGCTGCGTGAACGTCAGGCCAAGCAGGCCAAGGCCGGGCGCACGCGACGCACCGACGACGACGAACCCGTCGCCGCGCACCGTGCCCTCGCCAAGCAGCGCAAGGAGCTCAACGGCCTCGTCGCGCAGTACGCGCGCAAGAGCGGCCAGCCGCATGCCGTCATCCACAACGACCTGCGTCAGCAGTGCGGGGGGCCGACGCTCGACAAGGCCTCCTCCGAACAGGTCGGCGAACGCATCGAGTTGATCCGTCGCTGGTTCGTCGGTCGGCGCTGAGCCTGCGAGGCCCTCAGCCCGCGAGGCCCTCAGCATGCGGGTGTCATGTGGGATGCAGTGCGGTACGAGGCACTGCCTGCCTGGCTCATCCGCACGGCTCATCGCGCCCGGCGCGTCATGCCGGGGCGGATAGGGTAGACGCATGACTGAGCAGCCGCACGCGCCCGTTTCGTCGGGCTGGTACGACGACCCCCGCGACGCCACCCAGCTGAGGTACTGGGACGGCATCCTGTGGACCGAGCGCACCATGCCGAAGCTGCGCCCGGGCCTCGACCACGTCGGGGAGGCTCGCCCGGTCCAGCACCTCGACGCACCGCCGCGCCGTGACGGCGAGCCGCGCACCTATCCGGCTCACTGGGGCCCCGAGGGCAGCGGGGAGCAGCAGCATCGCTTCGGTGCCCCGCAGCCGCGGGCTCATGATCAGCGCCCGACGGCGTTCGGAACGAGCGCGGGGGAGCCGTCGGGGGTGTGGCGCCGCTTCTTCGCCTACTTCCTCGACCGCATCATCTTCGGGGTGCCCGTCACCCTCGCGATGCTGCCGTTCCTGCACTCGTGGATCGACGAGTTCCGCGACTTCATCGACGAGGCGAGCACCGCCGCGAGCAACGGTGGGCAGATGCCGGCCTTCCCCGACGACCTGACGTCGCCGCCGCTCGTGTTGGCGCTCGCGCTGTTCGTGGCGGGATTCGTCTACGACACCCTGATGACGTCACTGCGCGGTGCGACGCTCGGCAAGTCGGCGCTCGGCATCCGCGTGGCGCCCATCGAGGAGGGCGACCCCCGCTCGCCGCAGAAGTTGCCGATGGCACGCAGCGCCGTGCGCGCTCTCATCAAGTACGTGCCGGATCTGATGTCGCTCGTCGCCGTGCTCGCCGGCATCGCGGGCCTGCTGCAGATCGCGATCCTGCTGTGGGCGCTGAGCAACCGCCTCCGTCAGGGCCTCGACGACCTCGCGGCGCGCAGCGTCGTGCGCCGCACCCGCTGACCCCGCCCCACCTGCGTTTTTCGTCCACCTTCGCGAATCCCGTCCACATCGGCGATTCTCGTCCATCTTCGTGCCCGGCACGCGGGCCGCGTTCTCAGCCGACGACGGGTTGACCGACGAGCTCGACGCCCGCGTCGCGCATGGTCGTGAGCGCCGCGTCGGTGCTGTCGGCTGCGACGCCGGCCGTCATGCCGAGCAGCACGCGCGTGCCGAAGCCTTCGCTGACGGCGTCGAGCGCGGTCGCGCGGACGCAGTGGTCGGTCGCGATGCCGACGACGTCGACGCTGCCGACGCCCGCGTCACGCAACCAGGAGGCGAGCGACTCATCGCCACCGGCGAAAGACCCCTCGAATCCTGAGTAGGCCGCGGCGTACCTGCCCTTGGGGAAGATCGCGTCGAGCCGATCGACGGCGGGCGCGAATCCGTCGTGGAACGCCGCGCCGTCGGACTCGGCGCGGCAGTGCACGGGCCACGAGTCGCGGTAGTCGGGGGTCTCGCTCCAGTGCTCGCCGGGGTCGACGTGCCAGTCCTGCGTCGCGACGACGACGTCGTAATCGGCGAGCGCGACGTAGTCGGCGATCGCCGCGGCGACCTGGGCGCCCCCGGCCACGGCGAGCGAACCGCCCTCGCAGAAGTCGTTCTGCACGTCGACGACGACGAGTGCCCGGCGCGTGCCGGCATCAACGTTCGGTGCGCTCATCGCTGCGTCACCCCGCCCAAACCGGGACCCTCGTACCGGGTCGGGATGACGGGCTCACCGCGCGACATCTGACGCGCCTTCGCGGGCAATTCCGCGCGGGCACGCTCGTACACCGCGCGGGCGCTCGCGGCGTCCGTCGGCGCGACGACCTCGCCGTTCCTGACGAGCGGGACGAGCAGCGCACGGTCGTCGCCGTCGTCGACCGGCTGCTCGCCGATGCCGATGATCTCGGCCTCGGCCACTCCCTGTGCGTTTCGGCGACGCAGCGCCCACTTGCGTCCGCCGACGGAGATCTTGTCCTTGCTCTTCTTCGCGACGTCGATCATCTGCTCGTCGTCGCTCGCGTGCTGGACGAGCTTGTAGACCATGCCGGCCGTCGGCGCGCCGGAGCCGGTGACGAGGGAGGTGCCGACGCCGTACGCGTCGACCGGCCCGGCTGCGAGGGCGGCGATGGCGTACTCGTCGAGGTCGCTCGTCACGACGATCTTCGTGCTTGTGGCACCGAGTGAGTCGAGCTGCTCGCGCACCTCGCGGGCCTGCACGAGCAGGTCGCCGGAATCCAGACGCACCCCACCGAGTTCGGGGCCCGCGACCTCGACGGCGATCTTGACGGCGTTCTTCACGTCGTAGGTGTCGACGAGCAGCGTCGTGTCCTTGCCGAGCGAGTCGACCTGCGCGGTGAACGCGGCGCGCTCGTCGTCGTGCAGCAGCGTGAACGCGTGCGCCGACGTGCCCGTCGTCGGCACGTCGTAGCGACGTCCCGCCTCGAGGTTGGAGGAGGCCGCGAACCCCGTGATGTACGCGGCGCGCGCGGCTGCGACCGCTGCCTCCTCGTGCGTGCGACGCGAGCCCATCTCGATGCACGGACGGCCGTCGGCGGCGAGCACCATGCGCGACGCAGCGGCGGCGACGGCTGAGTCGTGGTTGAGGATCGACAGGATCAACGTCTCGAGGATGACGCCCTCGGCGAACGTCGACTCGACGACGACGAGCGGCGAGCCCGGGAAGTAGCACTCACCCTCGGCGTAGCCGTGGATGTCACCGGAGAAGCGGTAGTTGGCGAGCCACTCGAGCGTCGGCTCATCGACGACGGCGCGTCGACGCAGGTCGTCGATCTCGGCCTCGGTGAACCGGAACTCTTTCAACGCCTCGAGAAAACGACCCGTGCCCGCGACGACGCCGAAGCGGCGGCCGTCGGGCAGGCGGCGGGCGAAGACCTCGAAGACGCTCTTGCGGTGGGCCGCACCGGAGCGCAGCGCCGCCTGAAGCATCGTGAGCTCGTAGTGGTCGGTGAGCAGGGCCGTCGAGGCCGAGATGGTGGAAGTCACGTATCGAACTCTAAGGTGGTTGACGTGTCGATCGCGCCTCCAGACATCGATTTCGAGCAACTGGCCAAGCAGCTCGCCGACCCTGACCCCCAGGACGTGGGGGAGCGGGCGTGGGTGACGCTCGTGTGGAACGACCCCGTCAACCTCATGAGCTACGTCAGCTTCGTGTTCCAGGACTACTTCGGCTACTCCCGCGAGGAGGCTGAGCGGCTCATGATGCAGGTGCACACCGAGGGCCGCGCCGTCGTCAGCAAGGGCAGCCGTGAGAAGGCCGAGGCCGACACGATCGCCATGCACGGCTACAGCCTGTGGGCGACCTACGAGCAGGAGGGCTGATGGCCGAGGCATTCCGGCGTGACCCGTCCGACGAGCGGCGCATCGTCGGACGTCTCGACGACGTCGAACGCGCCGTCGTCGTCGATCTCATGCACCAGACGAGCGTCCTGCTCTCCGACGGTAGTGACGACGCACCCGACGCGCCGCGCGGCACCGACGAGGACGAGCTGTTCGCGGCGCTCGGACGCTCTATGAGCGCCCGGGAGGCTCCACGCGACCCGGCGCTTCGTCGGCTGCTGCCCGACGGTGTCAAGGACGATGACGGCGCGGCCGCCGAGTTCCGCCGCCTCACCGAGGCCTCCTTGCGCGATCGCAAGCTGCGTAACCTCGCTACGGCGATGACGGCGTTCGAGCGCGCGGGTGCGAACGTCGACCTCGCGCAGACGATGAGCGCCGGCGAACCCCGCGACGTCGTCCTCGACGAGGCCGAGGCGCGCGCGACGATGATGGCGCTGACGGACGTGCGGCTCGTGCTCGCCGAGCGCCTCGGCGTGCGCACCGATGCGGATGCCGACGCACTCGTCGAACAGGTCGAGCGTGGGCAGGTGCCGAGCGACGAGGAACAGCTCATGGCCGCCTACTACGACTTCCTCACCTGGCTCGCCGAATCGGTGACGCTCGCGGTGATGCGCGAGGCCTGAGGCGCAGCGCAACGGCCGTCTACGATGGAGACATCATGAGCGACTCGACTGCCACCTCAGCCCCCACCCCCTCGACGCCCGGCGAGACGAGCCCCGGCGCCGTCCGTCTGCGCGTCGCGCCGTCGCCGACGGGTGACCCGCACGTCGGCACCGCCTACATGGCGATGTTCGACCTTGCGTTCGCGCGTCAGCAGGGCGGAAAGTTCGTCCTGCGCATCGAGGACACCGACCGGGCGCGCTTCCAGGCCGATTCCGAGCAGCAGATCTTCGACACGCTGCACTGGCTCGACCTGAACTGGGACGAGGGCCCCGACGTCGGCGGCCCGTACGCGCCGTACCGTCAGAGTGAGCGGCTCGACACGTACAAGCCGTACGTCGACAAGCTCATCGACGAGGGCAAGGCCTACTACTGCTACTGCACGAGCGAGCGGCTCGCCGAGATGCGCGAGCTCCAGCAGAAGCAGAAGCTGCCGACCGGCTACGACCGCATGTGCTACGGCAAGTCGCGTGAGGAGCGCGCCGCCGAGCCCGGCTTCAGCGAGAACCCCGTCGTGCGCATGTTCATCCCCGACGACGCGCCGCTCGTGTTCGACGACCTCATCCGAGGCGAGGTCAAGGCGCCCCGCCCGGACGATCAGGTCATCATGAAGGCCGACGGTTTCCCGACGTACCACCTCGCCGTCGTCGTCGACGACCACGAGATGGGCATCACGCACGTCGTGCGCGGTGAGGAGTGGATCAGCTCGACGCCGAAGCACATCCTGCTCTACCAGGGCCTCGGCCTCGAACCGCCGAAGTTCGCGCACATGCCGCTGCTGCGCGATGAGAAGAAGGCGAAGATCTCCAAGCGCAAGAGCCCGTGGGCGCGCCTCACGTGGTTCAAGGAGCAGGGTTACCTGCCGGAGGCGCTGCTCAACTTCCTCGCGCTGCTCGGCTACCCGCCGATCATCGAGGCGGACGGCACCGAGCGCGAGGTGTTCACCTTCGAGGAGTTCAGCGAGAACTTCGAATGGAGCAAGGTCAACACCGTCGGCCCGATCTTCAACCTCGACAAGCTGAACTGGCTCAACGGTCACTACATCCGCGAGCTCGAGCCTCGCGACTTCGCCGCGCGTATCCTGCCGTTCCTCGTCGCGGACGGCGTGCTGCCGGAGCAGCCGTCGCTGCCGCAGCTGGGTCGCCTCAACCTCGTCGCCGAGCTGATCCAGACTCGCATCAACCTGCTGTCGGAGGCGACGCCGCTCGTCGCACCGTTCTTCACCGACGACGCCGAGCTGCCCATCGCGGACGACGCCCGCGCGCAGCTCAAGGAGACCGCCCCGCAGGTGCTAGACGCCGCCATCGCGGCCCTCGAGCCCATCTCGGGTTCGCTCGGCAAGCCTGACGGCACGGGCATCGAGTGGGTGCACGAGCGCATCGAGGCCGCGTTGCGCGAGGCCGTCGTCGACGGCCTGGGCATCAAGCCGAAGTTCGCCTTCGGCCCGTTGCGCACCGCCGTGTCCGGTCAGCGGATCTCACCGCCGCTGTTCGAGTCGATGGAGATCCTCGGCAAGCACTCGACGATGGAACGCTTGAAGAACCTGCGCGCGAGCCTGTGATCGACCGGGGCGCGCCTGCCTGTCGGCCCTGACGGATGCGTCAGGGCCGGCGCGGCAGGGCGCCGGTCGATTTGTCGTCCCGGGAAACCTCCGGTAAAGTTTTCACTCGGTTCGGGGAACGAACGGAAGGCCTCGCGAGGCGCGCTGTTCGATCACTGCAACCCCCATTGGGGTATGGTGTAATTGGCAACACGGATGATTCTGGTTCATTTGTTCTAGGTTCGAGTCCTGGTACCCCAGCGCAGATCGCTTGTGCAGAAGGTGACGCCCGCGTCACGCGCGCACAGAGTGATTTCGGGAAAACGATGACATGAGTTAAAGTTTTCCTCGCTGCTGAAGGGCCGAAAGGTTGACGAAGCAGGCCATGGCCCCGTTGTGTAGTGGCCTAGCACGCCGCCCTCTCAAGGCGGTAGCGCGGGTTCGAATCCCGTCGGGGCTACATCGAGACAAGAAATCCTCACCGTAGAAATGCGGTGGGGATTTCTTGTTTGCCTTCTCTTTCTGTCGCCGTCTCGGCTCAGACCGACCTTTTTCGGGTCCTGATCATTCGTGCGCTCGAATGCGGGATCCAGGAATCGCCACCGGACGGCCGCAGGTCACGTGCACCTGCCCAAGGGCATCGTCGCCAGAGGTGGATCAGCGCGTCGTGGGTGGTGCGACGCTCTTCTGCTGCGCGGCGGCGCGCGCGAGCACCTCCGTCAGCTTGTTGGCGCCGGCGACGACCGTTGCGGCGTGCAGCCGCCCGGGCTGACGGGAGACGCGCTCGACGGGGCCGGAGATCGACACGGCGGCGATGACGCGGCCGCTGGGCGAGCGCACCGGCGCGGAGACGGACGCGACGCCCTGCTCGCGCTCGCTCACCGACTGAGCCCATCCGCGGCGGCGCACGCCGGAGAGCATCGTCGCGGTGAACTTGGAGCCCTGCAGGCCACGGTGCAGACGGTCGGGCTCCTCCCAGGCGAGCAGCACCTGGGCCGCTGAGCCGGCCTGCATCGACAGCGTCGCGCCGACGGGGATGGAATCGCGCAGACCCATCGGGCGATCGGCGGCCGCCACGCAGATGCGCTGGTCGCCCTGGCGGCGGAAGAGCTGGGCGCTCTCGTTCGTGTGGTCGCGCAGCGCGCCGAGGACGGGCCCGGCGGCGGCGAGCAGGCGGTCCTCACCGGCGGCGGCGGCGAGTTCGACGAGTCGGGGGCCGAGGACGAAGCGTCCCTGCATGTCACGGGCCACGAGGCGGTGATGCTCCAGCGCGACCGCGAGGCGGTGGGCGGTCGGGCGAGCGAGGCCGGTGGCTGCGACGAGCTGGGCGAGGGTGGAGGGCCCTGCCTCGAGGGCGGAGAGCACGACTGCAGCCTTGTCGAGGACTCCGACGCCACTTGAATTGTCCATGTACTGATATTGCAGTCTCATGAACCGAGACGCAAGTCCGGTCCGCCGGTAAAAGGGTAACGCTTGTCGCAGAACGGTGTCTCGTGGGTCGGACGACCCGTCGATCGAAGGAGGATGACGTGGGTTCCACGTTGGCCGAGAAGGTGTGGCAGCAGCACGTCGTGCGAAGCGCGGAGGGCGAGCCCGACCTGCTCTACATCGACCTTCACCTGCTCCACGAGGTCACGAGCCCGCAGGCGTTCGACGGGCTGCGGCTCGCGGGGCGCACCGTGCGTCGCACCGACCTCACGCTCGCCACCGAGGACCACAACGTCCCGACGACGCCGGGCCCGATCACCGACCTCGTCAGCCGCACCCAGGTCGAGACGCTGCGCCGCAACTGCGAGGAGTTCGGCATCCGCCTGTTCCCGATGGGCGACGCCGAGCAGGGCATCGTCCACATCATCGGCCCGCAGCTGGGCCTCACCCAGCCCGGCGCGACGATCGTCTGCGGCGACAGCCACACCTCGACGCACGGTGCGTTCGGCGCGCTCGCGTTCGGCATCGGCACGAGCGAGGTCGAGCACGTCCTCGCGACGCAGACGCTGCCGCTCAAGCCGTTCAAGACGATGGCGATCACCCTGGAGGGCGACCTGCCGGACGGCGTCAGCGCGAAGGACATCATCCTCGCCGTCATCGCCGAGATCGGCACCGGCGGCGGCCAGGGCTACGTCCTCGAGTACCGCGGCAAGGCGATCGAAGCGCTGTCGATGGAAGCGCGCATGACGATCTGCAACATGTCGATCGAGGCGGGCGCCCGTGCCGGCATGGTGGCGCCCGACCAGACGACGTTCGACTACCTGGAAGGCCGCCCCCATGCGCCGCAGGGCGCCGAGTGGGATGACGCGGTCGAGGCGTGGAAGCAGCTGCGCACCGACGACGACGCGGTGTTCGACGCCGAGGTCGTCATCGACGCGACGAAGCTCGCGCCGTTCGTCACCTGGGGCACCAACCCGGGCCAGGGCCTGCCGCTGACGGCGGCCGTGCCCGACCCCGAGCAGATGGGCGACGACTCGGAGAAGGATGCCGCCGCGAGCGCCATCGAGTACATGGGGCTGAGCGTCGGTCAGCCGCTCAAGGAGATCGCGATCGACACCGTCTTCCTCGGTTCCTGCACCAATGGGCGTCTCGAGGATCTGCGCGCCGCGGCGGACGTGCTGCGCGGGCGCAAGGTCGCCGACAGCGTGCGCATGCTCGTCGTGCCCGGTTCGGCGAAGGTGCGTCTCGACGCCGAGGCGGAGGGGCTCGACGCCGTCTTCACCGACGCCGGCGCCGAGTGGCGCCTGCCCGGCTGCTCGATGTGCCTCGGCATGAACCCCGATCAGCTCGAGCCGGGGGAGCGCAGCGCGTCGACCTCGAACCGCAACTTCGAAGGGCGCCAGGGCAAGGGCGGACGCACGCACCTCGTCAGCCCACAGGTCGCCGCCGCGACCGCCGTCACCGGCACGCTTGCCTCGCCCGCCGATCTGTGACCCGCTGAGCCGTCAGGAGACATCGATGGACAAGTTCACCACCCACACCGGCGTCGGGGTGCCGCTGCGCCGCAGCAACGTCGACACCGACCAGATCATTCCAGCCGTCTACCTCAAGCGCGTCACCCGCACGGGCTTCGAGGACGGGCTGTTCTCCGCATGGCGCAAGGACCCGTCGTTCGTGCTCAACACCGAGGCCTACCGTGACGGTTCGGTCCTGGTCGCAGGCCCCGACTTCGGGACGGGCTCCTCGCGCGAGCATGCCGTCTGGGCGCTCATGGACTACGGCTTCCGCGTCGTCATCAGTTCGCGCTTCGCCGACATCTTCCGCGGCAACTCGGGCAAGGCCGGCCTGCTCACCGCGCAGGTCGAGCAGGGCGACGTCGAACTGCTGTGGAAGTACCTCGACAACGAACCGGGCGCGCAGATCACGGTCGACCTGGGCTCGCGCACGATCCACGCGGGGGAGCTCGTCGTGCCGTTCGCTGTCGACGACTACATCCGCTGGCGCCTCATGGAGGGCCTCGACGACATCTCGCTGACGCTGCGTCACGAGGACGACATCGAAGCGTTCGAAGACGCTCGTCCGAGTTGGAAGCCGTCGACGCTCGTCCGATAGATGATATCGCGCGCCGCGCGGGAGGCCTCGCGCTCGTGGCGCGCGTGTATGAGGTTCGACGCCCGGGGAGGTGTCTGCGAATCGCTTACGGCCGCAACATGGTCGGGCGACCGCCATGATGATCTATGACGATCGGCCTACGCGTGTTCGGTGCGTGGGCGCCGCACGGCGGACGACGAAGATTTCACCCAATGGACGGGGATGCAACCACTCGGTACCGTTGGCCCACGTCGAGACGCAGGACGGGATCGAGCCGTGACGGACGGACGAGAAGGGGTAGGACGAAAGATGAACAAGGCAGACCTGGTCGATCGCCTCGAGGTGCGCCTCGGCAGCAAGGAGGCCGCACTGGAGGCCGTGGAGGCCGTCGTCGACGTGATCATCCGAGAGGTCGCTGCCGGCAACAAGGTAGGGATCACCGGATTCGGCACGTTCGAGCGCGTCGACCGCGCCGCCCGCACGGGCCGCAACCCGCGCACGGGCGAAGCGGTGCGCATCGGTGCGACCTCCGTGCCCAAGTTCACCCCTGGTACGAACTTCAAGGCCGTCACGGCCGACCCGTCGAAGCTGCCCCGCTCCGGCAACGCCGGTGGTCGCGCGCGCGTCGAGCGCTGAGACGCACCGCGTCGGGCGGCGTCAGCGGATCTGCTGGCCCGTCCCGATGCCCTCGATCCACAACCGGCGGATTCCGTCTGGCCCGTGATCGACATTGAGACGCTGCCCCACGCGCAGCGTGCGCAGGCCGCTGCGCGCGAAGGCGTCGGCGTCGAACGGCAGCACCCGGCCGGCGTCGGTGATGAGCTCACCCGTGAACGTCGCCTCGTCGAAGCGGTGGACGCTGGCCTGCGTGTGATGGGTCATGGCGGCTCCTTCGGCGGCTCGGACCGGTGACGGCGAGGTGCGCGGGTCTCGTACCCTCTCACAGCGATCCCTCCCATGCTGTCAGATGCCCCGGCCTCATGGATCGCAACGCTGCGACGAATGCCCTGGACGTGTCGTGCCACTAGAGTGCGAGACGAACAGGAGGTGCCCATGGCGAAGATCTCGCTCGATGCGGGAGAGCGCAACGCCGTCGTCTCCGTCATCACGAAAGCCGTCGCCCCGGCGGTGGCGCCGTGGCTGCGTGAGGCGTGGCGAGGCGCCGAGCACGTTCCCGCCACCGGCGGCGCCGTCATCGCCGCGAACCACCTCAGCTACTCCGACCCGTTCGTCATCGGCCGCTTCCTCCTCTACGGCGCGGGTCGCCTGCCGCACTTCCTCGGCAAGGCCGAGGTCTTCGCCGTCCCCGTCCTCGGGCCGCTGCTGCGCCGCGCCGGGCAGATCCCCGTCCACCGCGGCACCGCACGGGCCAAGGACAGCTTCGTCGAAGCCGTCGACGCCGTCGCGGCCGGCCGCCTCGTCTGCCTGCTGCCGGAGGGCACACTGACGCGGGATCGCGCGTTCTGGCCGATGACGGGCAAGTCCGGCGCCGCGCGCATCGCGCTGACGACGGGCGTCCCGCTCGTCCCCGTCGCGATGTGGGGGCCCGAACGAATCATCCCGCCGACCAGTCGCGCCCGCCACGTCGTGCCGCACCTGCTGACGCGCCGTCATGACGTCACCGTCGTCGCGGGCGAGCCGGTCGACCTCGACGATCTGCGCGGGCGCGACCTCGACACCGAGGTGCTGACGGAGGCCACCAGGCGCCTCATGGCCGCCATCCTCGAGCTGCTGTGCGAGATCCGCGGCGAGCGACCCGGCGCGCCGCCGCTCGACAACCCGCGCACCGTCTCGCGCCCGACCGACGCGCGAGGCTCGCGATGAACGCGCCGACCTGGCCCAGTGGCCTCCGCGCCGACCTGCCTCACAGCGCCGATCTGTCCGACCGCACCGAACTCCACGAAAGGACGAGACGATGACACGCGCCGCAATCATGGGGGCCGGAAGCTGGGGCACGGCGTTCGCCGCCGTCATGGCCGACGCAGGCACCGACGTCACGCTGTGGGCGCGCCGTGCGGAGGCTGCTGACGCGATCAACACCGAGCGCCGCAACGTCGCCTACCTGCCCGAGCTGCAGCTCGACGAGCGCATCAGCGCGACGGCGGACGCCGCGCAGGCGCTCGAGGGCGCCGACCTCGTCGTCCTCGCCGTCCCGTCGCAGTCGCTGCGCGGCAACCTCGAGCAGTGGCGCGACGTGCTGCCGCAGGGCGCGCCGCTCGTGTCGCTCATGAAGGGCATCGAACTCGGCACGCACCTGCGGATGAGCGACGTCATCGCGGAGGTCGCCGGCGTGCCGCTCGCGCAGGTCGCCGTCGTCTCCGGGCCGAACCTCGCGAAGGAGATCGCGCAGAAGCAGCCGGCCGCCGCCGTCGTCGCAGCGCCGCATCACGGGCTGCGCGCCAAGGTGGCAGAGGCCTGCGCCGCCCCGTACTTCCGCCCCTACACGAACGCGGACGTCGTCGGCACGGAGATCGCGGGCGCGGTGAAGAACGTCATCGCGCTCGCCGTCGGCATGGCCCATGGCCTGGGCCTCGGCGAGAACACGACGGCGACGCTCCTGACGCGCGGTCTCGCAGAGACGGCCCGCCTCGGCGCGGCGCTCGGCGCCGACCCGCAGACGTTCCTCGGTCTCGCCGGTGTGGGCGACATGGCCGCGACGTGCAGTTCGCGCCTGTCGCGCAACCATGCCTTCGGGCTGGCCCTCGGCGAGGGGCAGACGCTCGAAGAGGTGACCGCACAGGCCAGCCAGACGGCCGAGGGCGTCAAGTCGTGCCGCTCCATCGTCGAACTCGCACGCAGCGTCGACGTCGACATGCCGATCTGCGACGGCGTGCACGCCATCCTCTACGAAGGGTGGGGCCCGCAGGAGATGGTGCGCGCCCTCATGTCGCGTTCGCGCAAGAGCGAACGCGTCTGACGACCGGCCGGGCGCGCCCGTTGTTTCGGGCGTCGGCCGGGGCAGCCTGGGCGGGGCAGTCGCGTGACCGGGTCAGTCGGCTGACGCGGCGTGCGCCCGGCGCAGGGCGTCGTCGAGGTCCGCCCACAGATCCTCGACGTCCTCGACCCCGGCCGACAGGCGCAGCAGGTTCTCCGGAACGCTGGCCGGTTCGAGCGCATGTCGACGGCGGCGCTCCAGCATCGACTCGACGCCACCGAGGCTCGTGGCGGGCAACCACACCTCGACGAGCTGTTCGACGGCGCGTGCGGCGTCTGCGCCACCGCGCAGTTCGAGCGCGATCATCGCGCCCGTTCCCGGGTGGCGCACGCGTGCGACGTCGTCGTGCTCGCGCAATCTCGCAGCGAGCGTCGCCGCGTTCGCGCAGGCGCGCTCCCAGCGCAGGTGCAGCGTCCGCATGCCTCGCAGCGCGAGCCACGTCTCCTGCGGGCCGGGGATGGCGCCGCCCAGCGTGCGTGCTGTGAGCAGCCGCGCGGCGAGGTCGGCGTCGTTCGTCACCGCCGCGCCGAGCAGGACGTCGCTGTGGCCCGCGAGGTACTTCGTCACCGAATGCACGACGACGTCGACGCCGTCGTCGAGGGGGCGGCGCCCGAGCGGCGTGTTGAACGTGTTGTCCTCGATGACGAGCGCGCCCGCCGCGTGGGCGCGGCGCGTCACGGCGGCGACGTCGCACGTCTCGAGCATCGGGTTGCTCGGCGACTCGACCCAGACGAGATCGCAGCCGGCAGCTAGGGCGGTGTCGAGGGCGCCGTCGTCGGCGAGGTCGACGCGCGTGAGGTGCGCGCGGCCGGCCTCGTGCCAGGTGTCGAGGAGGGCCGAGGTGCCGTTGTAGAAGTGTGGCGGCGCGATGACACGGCCGCCGTGCGGCAGGAGGGACAGCGCGGCGGAGATGGCGCCCATGCCGCTGGCGAAGGCGAGCGCGGTCGTCGAGGCGTCACCTTCGAGGGAGGCAAGGGTCGTCTCGAACGCGCTCCACGTCGGGTTGCCGACCCGCGCGTAGTTGAGGTCGGCGCCGGCCACGTAGGTCGAGGTGAGCGTGAGCTCCGGGCTGACGCTCGCGCCCGGCGCGCGGGCAGGGCGTCCACCGCCGACGAGGCGCGTCGCAGCAGCGAGCGGGCGGGCGGGACGATCGGCGTGCGCAACCATGCGAACACCCTGGCACGGCGGCGCCACCGCGCGCCGTGGCGTCCGGCGACTGACCGCGCGGGCGCTATTGTTGGCCGCGATGAGCACTTCGCAGCCCCGCACCCGCGTCGCCGTCGTCTTCGGTGGGCGCTCCTCCGAGCACGCCATCTCGTGCGCCACCGCCGCCGGCGTTCTCGCCGCGATCGACCGTGAGCGCTACGACGTCGTGCCGATCGGCATCAGCAAGGCCGGCCAGTGGGTGCTCATGCCCGACGACCCGTCGGCGCTCGCGATCCAGGGCAAGAAGCTGCCGGAGGTGACGAACGACGCCGGCCGCGAGGTCGTCATCGCGCCGTCGCCCGACCAGCACGACATCCTCGTGCTCGATGCGGGGCAGACCCCGCAGGCACTGACGTCCGTCGACGTCGTCCTGCCGCTGCTGCACGGGCCGTTCGGTGAGGACGGCACCCTGCAGGGCCTGCTCGAACTCGCCGACCTGCGCTACGTCGGCTCGGGCGTCACGGCGTCGGCCGTCATGATGGACAAGCACATGATGAAGATCGTGTTCGAGGCCGCCGGGCTGCCCGTCGGCCCCTACGTCGTCATCACCGACAAGCAGTGGCGCCGCGACAAGGACGCCGCGATGGCGAGCCTCACACCGCTGCGCTACCCCGTCTTCGTCAAACCGGCACGCGCGGGTTCGTCGGTCGGCATCTCGAAGGTCGATTCGCGCGACCAGCTCGAGGCCGCCATCGAACTGGCGCGCGAGAGCGACCCGAAGGTTGTCATCGAGGCCGGCATCGTGGGCCGCGAGGTCGAATGCGGTGTGCTCGAAGGCCACGGCAGCGACCTGCCGCGCGCGTCCGAACTCGGTGAGATCGAGGAGATCGGCGAGCACGCCTTCTACGACTTCGAGGCCAAGTATCTCAACGACGACGGGCTGCGCCTCGCGTGCCCCGCCGATGTCAGCGCCGAGGACACCGCGCGCATCAAGGAGCTGTCGATCAAGGCGTTCGACGCCGCCGGCTGCGAGGGCCTCGCGCGCGTCGACTGGTTCTACACCGCCGACGGCACGCTCTTCCTCAACGAGATCAACACCCTGCCCGGCTTCACGCCCGTGTCGATGTTCCCGGCCGTGTGGCGCGAGAGCGGCCTCGACTACACCGACCTCATCACCGACCTGATCGAGTTGGCGCGCGAGCGCAAGACCGGTCTGCGCTGACGGCAGCCCCGCGTCCGCGGGGTCCCCTGGGGGAGTCCGGGGGGCTTGTGGGTGGTGACGCGGCGACGATGGCCGGGTCGGGGGTGAACCGGAGCCGAACCGAATCGGCGCCGCCTGTCAGGAACAGCGGTGTGGACCCTGAGCGATCTTCTTCGCCGCGGGGGCGAACGCGGCGAGCAGCGTGCCGTCGAGGTTCGCCGACGACGGGACGAGCACCTCGATCGCCGGCTCACGACCGTAGGTGACGTACCGCGTGCCGCCCGAGACCGGGATCTGCACCCAGTCGACGTCGTTCGCGGAGAAGCAGGCGTCGCTCGTCGGGCCGGGTGAGGTGACGCCGCAGCGCGCGATGAGGACGTCGTCAGCGTTCTTGCCCCAGGCGTGGACGGTCGGCGAGTCGGCCGAGTCGGGGTAGGAATCGAGCCCCGAGACCGTCTTCGGCCACGATTTCGCGACAGCCGCGCACTCGGACGATGACGCCTGCGCAGCAGGCTTCGCAGCGACGGGCGAGTCACCGCATGCGGTGAGCGCCAGCGTTGCGGCACCAGCGAGAGTGAGAGCGACGCGTGCTGACATGACCCATAGGCTATCCAACCCTCGTCTGCCCACCCCGCGCCTGCCCGGCCCGCAACCATGCAACCCGCACCGGCGCCCGGGGCTGATCGGGGGACCCGAGATGCTTGGGAGCTGCGATGCCGCCTAACAGAGTGTCAGCTCCCGGGAACGTCCTCGAGAGCTGCGATCCTGCCTGACGGGGTTTCAGAGCTCTTCACAAATGAGGGTGCAGCTGGGGTCTGAAGCCGCCGGACTCGAGCAGGGATCTGGCGATGTAGTTGGTCAGGTTGCGGAAGCCCAGGGCGGAGCCGCGCCCACCATGACCACACGAGCCGATCAGGCTGCGTGACTACCGACTGTCACCTCTCCGTGCAGCAGTCCCCACCAGCCGCGCCCTCCAGCGGATCGTCAAGTCCCCTGCTGACGGCGACTTCGGCCCCAACTCGATCCGTGCACTCCAGCGCTACCTCAACCGTGGCGTGCTCGCGGGGAAGTTCAAGCTGCCGTGACCACCATCGGCCACGCCGTCGCTGACCACATCTACCGCACCCAGCCCAGCGTCCTCGCCCGCTGCCTGGGCCTCATCTTGTCCGGCTGTCTGGTCCTCGCGTGGGCCGGGCTGCGACTGACCCGATCGATCGGAGCATCATGACCCACCCGCGCACTCAAGGCTGACGCGAAGAACCGCGCCGCCCGCACCCTCCTGCAAGGCCTCGCCATTGACGTCCTAATCGCCGTCGGCACCGCCCTGGCCATGTGGTTGCCTGATGCCACCCTCACCGCCGGCGAGTCGTGGCTCGTGCTCGGCGTGTCCGTCGGCAAGACCGCCCTGACCGTCCTCGCGTCATGGCTCATGCGGCTCAAGATCGACGGGTCTGCGCTGCCCGCCCCGCTCCCGCCGGCCGACCCGGGTGAGCCCGACGACGACACCGCCTGATTCCATCCGGTGCTGCACCAACAGCCCCCTTCGCTCGCCTCTTACGAGGTGGCCAAGGGGGGCTGTCTTGTCATTCGGGGTTGCGACTCAGGTCAACTGAGCACTCTCGCCGGAGACTGTTGCCGAGCGCGAGCGCGCGCCGATCTGGGCGCTGGTCGCCGGGCCTCGGGTACCGTTGCGTCGCTCGAAGGTCAATGTTTGCGCGGCTTGTGAGCCGGCGCCGTCAGGATCGACTATGACTGAGCGTTGGGTCCAGTAGGTGACGTCGTTGCAGTAGTCCCGGCTCTGCGTGAAGGACCCACGGACATGGAAGCCACCCAAATACAGGCGACCGTCGGATTTGACCTCGTCGGCGAGGATCGGGCAGTTGTATTTCCACGTGTAAGGCGTGTAGAGCAAGCCGTCCGACTTCCTCTGCGCCTTACCGCGGGTGGGGCCGGACCAGCAGGTGGAGTGACCACGCAGGGTCGCCCAGGTGGCGCTCTGCTCTCCGATGATCCAGTAGATCAGGGCCACGTCGGCCACGGTCGACTCCGGGGTGATGTCGTAGAGGTAAAGGCCGTAGGGTGCGCCGTCGGGGCCGGCGCCGGTCAACGTTGAGTCGACTTCGAGCGTCCACCTGCAGAAGCCGCTGTCCGTTGGCGTGTTCAAGACCCACCCGTTCACGCCTGGGTCCTTATGGACCGGGACAGACGCCGCCAAGCTGGGTGCAGCTGCTGAGATAGTAACGGCGGGTACCGCCCAAGCGGCCCCCTTTGCAATGGTCCGTCGGTCTAAGGACCTGCTGCGCTCAGTCATGAAATTCCCCCGTTTAGTAAAGGATTGAGTAGGTCTTTACGTTAGGCAGCATAGGGGGCCTGTGCTATCCCAGGCAAGACGACCCATCGCCGAATGATGACTGGCTCTTCACAGATGAGGGTGTAGTTGAGGTCTGAATCCGCCGGACTCGAGCAGGGATCTGGCGATGTAGTTGGTCA
>NZ_JBXASS010000011.1:0-58233 GCF_058809565.1 Dermacoccus sp. MPR-E5
GGCCTCGACGCCTACCCGGGCAGCGCCACGCCGTTCGATCCTTGACTACGCGCTACACCCTCATCTGTGAAGAGCCCTCAAACATCCCGTTTCGCCCGCTGCGAGGGCTGTCACCGTCGGCTGCGAGAATGAGGCCATGCGTCCGTTCGACCCCCACCTGCTGCGCGCCGCGCCCGCCACCCGCCTCCCGGTCGCCGTGCTGGCCCTGCTGGGCGGCCTCGGCGGCATCGTGGCGATCGCACAGGCCGTGGCGGTGGCGCACCTCGTCGTCGCCGTCGTCGAGGGGCACGCGCTGCTGACGCCGGGCCTGTGGGTGCTGGCGCTGTTCGCAGCCCGCGGAATGCTCTCCGGCGCAACCGAACTCGCGGCAGCCCACGCGGGTGCACGCGTCTCCGGCGCGCTGCGCGAGGCCGCGATGCGCCGCTGGATGACGCAGACGGCGGACGAACGCCCCGCACCGAGCGCGATGCTGACGATGGCGACGAAGGGTGCCGCCGCCGTTGAGCCGTACGTCGCGCGCTATCTGCCGGCGCTCGTCACCGCGGGCGTCGTGCCGGTGCTCGCCGTCATCGCGATGCTGTGGGTCGACTGGCGCAGCGCGCTCATCGTCATCGTCACCCTGCCGTTGCTGCCGCTGTTCGCCGCGCTCATCGGCAAGTACACGCAGCGCGCCACGGCGGAACGCTGGGTCGAAACGACGATGCTCGCCGGTCACTTCGCCGACGTCGTTGCCGGGTTGCCGACGCTCGTCGCGTACGGGCGCGGCAGCCATCAGGTCGAGCAGGTGCGCAAGGTCGGTGATCGCCACCGCAGCGCGACGATGCGGACGCTCCGCATCGCATTCCTCTCCTCCGCAGCCCTCGACCTGCTCGCGACGATCTCCGTCGCGATGGTCGCCGTCGCCGTCGGCCTGCGCCTCGCGAACGGCCACGTCTCCCTGCTGACCGGCCTCATGGCGATCCTCATCGCCCCGGAGGCCTACTGGCCGATCCGTCGCGTCGGACAGGAGTTCCACGCGGCGGCCGACGGCGTCGAGGCCATCGACTCGCTGCTCGCCGACGAGCGTGAACGCCCCTGGCACGCCCCCGCACCCGAGACGTCGAGCGGCCTCGCGCGCGCCATGATGAGCGGCGTCACCTACACCTACCCGGGCCAGAGCGCGCCCGCGATCACGCACACGACGGGAGTCGTCCGCGACGGCCTCACGGCCCTCACCGGCCCGAGCGGCTCCGGCAAGTCGACGCTGCTCGAGATCCTCGCCGGCGCGCGCAAGCCCGATTCGGGGCGCCTCGAGGTGCCCAGCACGCACCTCGTCAGCCAACGTGCGTTCATCGCGCCGATGTCGGTGCGTGCCAACCTCGAGCTCGGCAACGACGCGAGCGTCGACGAGATGCGCACCGCGATGGCGGCCACGGGGTTCGACGACGTCGTCCTGTCGCTGCCCGACGGGGTGCGAACATCGCTGGGCGACAACGGTTTCGGCTTGTCCGCCGGGCAACGCGCGCGTCTCGTGCTGACGCGCGCCTGGCTCTCCGACGCGGCCATGGTGCTGCTCGACGAACCGACCGCACACCTCGACCCGGCGAGCGCCGCCGACATCCGCTCGGCCATCGTCGCGCTGAGCAAGCGCAAGCCGGTCGTCGTCGTCACCCATGACGACGCCCTTGCCGCCGCAGCCGACCATCAGTGGCGCGTCTCCGCCCGCTCACCCCAGCGTTACGACCAGGAGGTGAAGGCATGAGCAGCGTTGCCTCACAAGCCGATTCGAACACTGCGTCACGCCAGGGCGTGACACATGCCGATGTGACGCCCGACGATGTGGCACCCGCCGACGACGCGCGAGGCGGCATCGCGCGCGAGGGCGGATCGCGCCCGGATCGGCGCCGCCCGCTGCTCGTGCCGGTGCGCGGCGTCATCATCGCGGGCCTCATCGGCGCTCTCGCGTTCGCCTGCGGCGTGGCGCTGACGGCGACATCCGGCTGGCTCATCGTGCGCGCGAGCCAGCGCCCCATCGTCCTCACGCTGCTGACGGCGATCGTCGCGGTGCGCACGTTCGGCATCGGACGCCCCTTCTTCCGGTACGTCGAGCGGCTCGTCTCTCACAACGCGGCGCTGGCCGACCTCACCGAGCGGCGCACGGCGGCCTACCGTCAGCTGCTGCCGCTCACGCCCGCCCGGTTGGGCACTCGTCGACGCGCCGATCTGCTCTCCGGTGTCGTGCGCGATCTCGACGACGAGGTCGACATCCAGGTGCGCGTCATCGTCCCCCTCATCACGACGGTCGGTGCTGCCGCGGTGGCGCTCGTCGCGACGTTCCTCATCCATCCGCCGGCCGGGTTCGTCATGCTCGGGTTCATCGTCGTCGCGGCGCTCGTCGGGTGGCTGGATCTCGCCCTCGAGCGGCACGGGCAGGCGGCGTCCCTCAAGGCGCGCGGCCAGGTCGATCGCGTCGCGCACCTCGTGAGCTCCGGCGCCACCGAACTCGCGGCGATCGGCGCGACGGACGCTCCGATGGCGTGGCTCGCGCACGCGCAGAAGAACGTCGAGAAGGCCGCGACGGCGCAGGCACGCGGCCGTGCCGCAGGTGTTGCGCTCACGCTCCTCGCGACGGGCGCCGCCACCCTGCTCATGGCGTGGACGCTGGACGGCGAGGTCAGGTCGGGCGCCATCGACGGGCCGTTCGCCGCGCTGCTGCTGCTGACGCCGCTGGCGCTGGGCGACGTCGTCGGGCTCATCCCGGACGCGGTCGGTTCGTTCGCGCGCTCGGCCGCGGCCCGGGATCGTCTGCAGGCGCTGCTGACGCAGGAACCCGCCGTCGCCGCCCGCGGCACGCACGGCGTCGCCGACGGCGCGCCGACGATCGAACTCGACGACGTCACCGCGTCGTGGACGGGCGCGCGCACCGACACCGGCCCGCACACGCTGACGATCGCGCCGGGCGAGCATCTCGCCATCACCGGCCCGAACGGGTGCGGCAAGTCGACGCTGCTCGCCGTCCTCGCCCGCCACCTCGACCCCAGCGACGGCATCTGCCGCTGGGACGGCGTCGACGTGCGTGATCTCGACGCCGACGCCGTGCGCTCGCGCATCGCGTTCGTCGACGACGACCCGCACCTGTTCGCCGGGACGCTTGGCGCCAATCTGCTTCTTGCGCAGCCGGATGCGAGTGACGACGAGGTGCGCGCGGCACTGCGTCGCGCCGGCCTCGGTGGGTGGCTCGACGAGCTCACCGACGGCCTCGACACCCATCTCGGCGAGTACCTCGTCGGCGCCGGCCGTGACGGCGCCGCGACGGCCGGCACGGCCACCGAGCGCTCCCTCTCCGGCGGCGAACGCGCCCGCCTCGGCATCGCCCGTGCGCTGCTGAGCGAACGCCCCGTGATCGCGCTCGACGAACCCGTCGCTCACCTCGACGGCCCGACCGCCGACGCCGTCATCCGCGACCTGCTCGAAGCCAGTGGCGGGCGCACCGTTGTCATGGTGAGCCACCACCCCGTCGCCTTCGATGCGCTCGACCGCGTCGTCGAGTTGGAGTTCGCGCGAGCCTGATCACCTCGAGCCGGTCGGCGTTCGGTGCGTCGATGGACCAGGACGGCGAGCATCGCTGCCCCTGGGGCAAGAACGCACCGCCGGCGCGGGGTCGTCGGTGCGCCGAGCACCGTGGTCTCAGGGTGGCGACGCGCCGATGGGCAACGCCCAGCGAGTCAGGGAACGCCCATCGGTTCCTCAGCCCGCCACACGTTGCCCACCAGGATGGACGCGCCGGGGGCGGCGCGTCAGTGGCCTCGCCCAGCCCTTGAATCAGCCCCTGAAGATGCGACGCAGAATGCCCTTGCGGGACGTGTCGTCCCGCGTCGGCAACGGCTTGGGCGCCTCGATCGTCTCCGGCTGCTTCACGGCGTCGATCGGCTCGGCTGCGTCGATGGGCTCCGGACGTCCGACGCTCCAACCGTCGTCTTCATCATCACTCGACGGGGCCTGACCGCCGTTCGCGGCCCGCGTGTCGTCGGAGGCACGTTGCGGCGACGAACCGGCCGCTGCGTCACCGCCCGATCCGTCCACCTGGGGCGCGGGGACGCTGGAGGACGCGTCTGACGAGTCACCCACCGTCCGGGCCGTCTCGGCAGGCTCTCCATCTGCAGCGTGGCCTGCGGCCGCGAGGCGCTCGCGCTCGGCCGCGCGGCGGGCGAGTTCGGCGGCGACGGGCGCCGGGGCGCCCATCGCGTCGCGATCGTCGTGGGGCTCACGCACGCGAGCGACCTCCTCCTTGGCGGGGGCGACTCTGCGAAGCGCCGCAAATGCCGGCGCGGGTGCCTCGTCGTCTCCCCCGACGGCTGCGTTACGTGTCACTGACGGCTCGTCCTCGGGCGCAGCAGTGTGGGCATCGGACGCGGAGGTCTCGTCACGCGACTCGAACGCCTCACCCACGTGCGCCGACGCCTCGCGACGCGAGCCGGGCACCGCATCACGCGACGTGTGGGTCTCGTCGTGGGGTGCGCCGGCGTCGTCCACCTGAGCACGCGACGTGCCATCCGCCTCGGGCGACGGCACGCGCGGCGTCATCGCGGTCGGACCGCTCGGCTGGGCGAAGGGATCGAAGTCGTCTCCGGCGTGCGGGTCGAACGCGGCGACCGGCGCCTCGTCGGCAAACGGGTCGTCCGCGGCCACGTCGGAGGGATGAGACGCGACGGCCGGGTCACGCGACACGATCGGCTCGTTCCACGGCGACGACTCGGTCGTGGCACCGGTCTCCGTCGAAGCGGGAGCAGCGTCGGACGGCGTGCGGTCGAACGCACCCCCGTCCAGGCCAGCGTGATCGGGGACGGAATCCGCGGCTGCGGGGTCAGCCATCGCAGCCTCGGCAGGCGAGCCATCGGCGGACGAGCGATCGTCGTCGGCGGGGTCGGCGGCCGAGCCGGCGCGGGTCTCATCGAGGTGACGCGGTTCGCTCTGGTGCTCGGCAACCACGTCGCTGCGGGGCGCCGCCGGCTCGATCGGGGGGATCTCGGAGCCGGCGGGCTCGGCGAAGACCTCGGGCGTGGCGTAGGCGCTGAACTCGGGGTGGTAGTGCCCCTCCGCCTGGCGGTCAGCGTCGGACATCGCACGGCGAACATCGCCGCGGGGCAACGGAACCCGATGATCCGTCGCAGGGTAGGAGATGATCGATTCTTCGCTGACAGGCTCGTGTACGACGGGCACCTCACCTGCGCTCTGGGCCTCTGCGCCCTGCTCATCGACGTCGTTCGCGTCCGCGACCGACTCGGTGAACGCGTCGTCGGCAGCGCCGCCCGTCCACGACTGGCCCATCGAAGGACGGATGGTCGCCGCGCGCTGATCGCCCGGCTCGGCCGATCGCTCGATGTGTTCGATCGTCACGTCTCGCGACGCCTCGTCGCTCCTGTCGTCGCCCTCGTCGACGGGCGCGACCGCGTCGCGGCCAGAATCGTCGTCAGCGCCCTCGTCGTCGATCAGCTCGTCGCCGGTGGCGGCGAGTCCGCCACCAACAGGGTTCACCTGCGCCGACGCCTGCGACGCCTCGCGTCGGGCCTCGTCGCGCGCGTCGGCAGCTTCGTCGAGCGGCTCCCCACCGACGGGGTTGATGCCCTGCTGGACGGTCCGTTCGTCGTCGACGGCGTGCCCGTCGCCCTCGACGGCGTCATCGACGACGCGGCCGCCCGCACCTGCCTCGACGACGTGCTCGTCACTGGGGCCGCGCCGCTCTGAGTCGCCCGCGACATCTTCTGCATCGACCACACGCTGGGTGCGGTGATCGTCCTGAGCGCCCGCGTCATCATGCGCACCGAGGAATCCCCTCGCCGGGTCGCCCTCAGACTCGGCGTCGCCAGTCGCGAGAGCAGGCGCCTCGTGGTCAGCGTGCTCGTCGGCGTCATCCCACGATCCGTCGGGACGCACCCGCGGCACCTGCACGCCGGGCTCGGCGAGCCTCTCGTGACGGGTCTCGTCGGTCGGCTCCTCATCCCACGCGCCGTCGGGGCGAACCTGCGGCACGCGCACCCCGGGCTCGCCGAACGAGCCCCCACGCGAGTCGTCGACCTGGTCGTAGCCACGCTCTGGGGTGGGCTCCGCGCCACCACGCTGATTGTCGGCGCCAGAACGAACGCCGTCGGTCACCGCGGCGCTCTGCCACTCGTCGTCGGCCCTGGTGTCACTCTGAACCGCGCCGCGCGGCGCGCCTGACGCGACGGCGAGCGCCGCGGCGTCACGGACACCACCGTCGTCGCGCCGGGGGTCGGCGAAATCGTCGTCGCTCAACCCACTCGCGGGCTCCCACTCATCGTCGGCGTGGAGCGTCTCGCCGCCGTGCGAACCGGAGGTCTCGGCGGCGAACAGGCGCTGAGCGACGCGGTCGAGCAGGTCGTCGACGTCGTCCATGTCGTAGCCGCCGTTGACGTCGGCGGCTCGCTCGGGAAACTCCGCCTCCACGACCTCGTGGGACGTCACGGCGTCGGTGACGCTGCCGTGGCCCTGCTCGAGCGCCGTCAGCGTCGCGATGACACGGTCGAGGAAGTCGTCCACGGCCACCTCGTCGTATCCCGGCGTGCCGGCCGCGGCGCGGCGAAACTCGGCGTCGTGCACCTCGCGAGCGGTGATCATGGCCAATCCCCTTCGTCGTGACGTGCGCCGTCGAACGGCGCTGTTCTCGACCGAGCCTAGCCACCGGCGGCGCGTTCGCCCATGCACCGCGCCGACTCGTTCGATGACGCCGGACGCGGCCGTCGCCGCAGCCCCTTCACCGTGACGACCGATGTCCGTCCCAGGCTCCCTGCCCTGACGTCCGCCGCCACGCCCCGTCGCGCCATCGCAGCGAGCAGCACCCGCCGTGAGGCACGTCACCCGCACTGCGATTGCACTTGGGATGAGAAAAGTGCAACATTGCACTGCTGAAGATTTCAGTGCAACAGTCGAAGGGGGCCCGTGCACACCACAGCCTGCACCCAGCCCGCGTCTCGCACGGCGCGCGCGATGCGGCGTCTCGTCGAGATCCAGGAGGCCGCCGCGACCCTCGTCATCGAGCGGGGTTATGACGGTTTCACGATGGACGAATTGGCCGAACGCGTCGGCGTCAGCCGCCGCACCCTGTTCAATCACGTCCCGGACAAGGCCTCGGTCGTTCTCGGCCCGTTCGACGAGAACAACCCGCGCCCCGGGGCGCTCGAACTGTTCCTCGAGAAGCAGCCCCACGGCCGACTCGTCGACGATCTCGTCCACGCCATCGACACCGTCATCGCCTCCGCCGACGACCTGGACGCCACGAGCCCCGGACACCGCGCCCTCGTCAATCGGGCGATCATGTCCGACGCGAAAGTGATGCAACTCGTCGCCCACCGCTTCGAGGTCGTCGCCGCCATGCTGCGTGACGCCATCGCCCAGCGGGAGGGGTGGGAGCCGTCGGATCTGCGGGCCCGCGTCCTCGCCACGACGATGCTGAGCATGCTCAAGCTGACGCTCGACGATTTCGCGGGCGGTCAGGACGCTCCGCCGATCGACTTCACGACCCGATTCCACGAGGTGCTCGCAGCCGCCGTCGAGGTGCACGAAGAGCACTGAGGCAGCGACGCCCGCCCTCTCAGACCCCCATCAGCCCTTGTCCGTGAGCCCGCCCGATCGGCCCACGTTCACCACCCGTCTCGCACCACCGTCTCATCACCACCGTCTCGACGCACTGCGTCGCGCATCCTTCGTCCACCCGCCACTCGCAAGGAGATCGTCGTGGCAAACATCCTCTACCGCCTCGGGCGGACGGCTTACAAGAAGTGGCCGTTCTTCCTCGTCGGCTGGCTCATCGCGATCCTCGCGGTCGGTGGTTTCGCCGCCGCCAAGAGCAAGCCGATGTCCAGCGAGTTCACCATCCCCGGCATCCCGTCGCTCGAGGCGGCCGAGATGCAGAAGGAGCTCTTCCCCGACGCCAAGGCTGCCGACAAGCAGGTCAACGGCCAGATCGTCCTGAAGGCGCCGGCGGGTCACACGCTCTCCGAGCAGCCGTACAAGGGCCAGATCGACGCGCTCGTCAAGAAGTTGCAGAGCGCACCGCAGATGCCGAAGGGCGCTGAGGCGCAGACCATCGCGAACCCCGTCGTCGCCGCGCAGATGCAGAGCAAGCAGCTCGTCGCGCAGTCGATGAAGCAGGGCATGACGAAGGAGCAGGCCGAGGCGAACGCCCAGGCCCTGTCGCCGCTGTCGAAGGACGGGCGCATCGGCACGATCTCGTGGAACTTCGATGTCGAGAACGTCATGGACATCAAGCAGGACACGCAGAAGCAGATCCGTTCGGATGCCGCGGCCGAGGCGAAGAACGGTCTGACGATCGTCGCCGGCGGTCAGGGCATGCAGGAGATGATGCAGCCCGGCGGCACCTCGGAGCTCATCGGCATCGCCGTCGCGCTCGTCGTCCTCGTCATCACGTTCGGTTCGTTCGTCGCGGCGGGCATGCCGATCCTCAACGCCGTCATCGGGCTGCTGCTGGGCACGCTCGGCATCACGGGTGCGACGTACTTCTTCGACCTGCCGGAGACGACGACGGCGCTCGCGTCGATGATCGGTCTCGCCGTCGGCATCGACTACGCGCTGTTCATCCTGTCGCGTTACCGCAGCGAGCTGCGGCACGTCGACCGGACGAAGAACGACGAGCGTGCCCACGCGATGGGTCGTGCCCTCGGGACGGCCGGCTCGGCCGTCGTGTTCGCCGGTCTCACCGTCCTCATCGCGCTGTCCGCATTCTCGGTGCTCGGCATCGGCATGCTGACGGCGATGGGTCTCGGCGCCGCGGGCACCGTCTTCGTCGCCGTCATGGTCAGCCTGACGCTGCTGCCCGCTCTCATGGGCATGCTCAAGGGCAAGGCGTTCGGTGGGCGGGTGCGCAAGGACACGACCGCCGACGACTCCGACCACGACTTCGTCAACGGTTCGGTCCGACTCGGTCGCGGCATCCGCAAGGCTCCGTGGGCCGTCGCGCTCGGCGTCGTCGCCCTTCTGGGCGTGCTCGCGGCACCCGTGAGCAACCTGCACCTCGGCCTGCCCTCCGACGCCACGGCGGAGAAGAACACCGAGGCGCGTCAGAGCGCCGACCTGCTCGCCGAGGGCTTCGGCCCGGGCAAGAACGCCCCGATGATCGCCGTACTCGACGGACGTGACATCAAGGTCTCCGGCACGGACGCCGCGGCGCAGAAGGAACTCGCCGGCAAGCAGATGCAGGCGTACGGCAAGGTCGTGCAGTGGGCGTCGAAGGAGGACGACGTCGCCAACGCGCAGATCGTCCAGATGGCGAAGAAGGGTGACGGCGCCGTCGTCATGATCACGCCGAAGACGGGCCCCGCCGACAAGAAGACCGACGACCTGCTGACGCGCCTGCGCGACGGTCAGGCCGACATCGAGAAGTCGAGCAACGTCAAGGTCGGCATCACCGGCCAGACGGCGATCGCCGCAGACGTGTCGGAGAAGCTCAACGACGCGCTCGCGCCGTACCTCGCCATCGTCGTCGGGCTCGCGTTCGTCCTGCTCGTGCTCGTGTTCCGTTCGATCGTCGTGCCGCTGCTCGCGACGCTGGGCTTCCTCGCCTCGATCCTCGCGACGCTCGGCGTGACGGTGAAGCTCGTCCAGGACGGTATGTTCGGCTGGTTCGACCCGCAGCCCATCATGAGCTTCATGCCGACGCTGCTCATCGGCATCGTGTTCGGCCTCGCGATGGACTACCAGGTCTTCCTCACCACGCGCATGCGTGAGGCGTACGCCCACGGCATGGACGCACGCGACGCCGTCATCGACGGTTTCCGCCACTCGGGCCGCGTCGTCGTCGCCGCCGCGCTCATCATGATCTCGGTGTTCGCCGCGTTCGCCTCGCAGGACAACGCGCTCATCAAGACGATCGGTGTGTCGCTCGCGACGGCCGTCTTCCTCGACGCGTTCCTCGTGCGCATGATCCTCATCCCGGCCGTCATGCTCATGCTGGGCAAGCACGCCTGGTGGATCCCGAAGTGGCTCGACAAGATCATGCCCAACGTCGACGTCGAAGGTGAAAGCCTCAGCCAGCACGGCGCGCGCCCCGGCTCGCCCGAGCACGCTGCGGAGCGCGCAGCCGCCGGCACGACCGATGGGGTCGCCGCTGCGTCTGCCGGCTCGGCCGCCTCGTCCGACGCTGCGGGGACGGAGACGACGGACGCGGCCGCCTCGGAGCACGCGGCCACGACGCCCGGTCTGCACGGCGCGACGCCGGCGAGCATCGTCGAGGAACTCTTCGCCGGTGAGAGCCACTCGACGCCGAAGCACCTCGCCCGCGACGACGAGGACCGCCCGCGTACGAGCTGAGCGTCAGAGACCCGGCCGGCTGAGCGCTGACCGACGAAGCGGGCTCCGCGACCATCTGGTCTCGGAGCCCGCTTCGTCGTGTCAGGAGCTTTCGTCCGTGAGGTGCCTGGTCCGTCAGGGGTTTCGCCCGTCAGCGGTTCAGACGCGCGGCAGGTCGACGCCCGTCGTCGCAGCCGCGAGGGCCCACACGGATGCGGCGAGGGTCGGGCCCTTGGCGCTGCGGTACACCGGCACCTCGGCGGCCTCTCCGGTCATGCCGGTGCGGCTCTTCGGGCCGTAGAACGCGCCGTTCCGGGCCGCCGGGTCGGTGGCGGCCATGAGTTCGGGGCCGGCGCCCTGGACGGCGTCCATGCTCGGCAGCACGTCGGGGTCCACGATGCGCATCATCATCGTCGTGCGTCCGGAACCGAGCGCGGCGCCGGCGCTCTGCAGGTTGGTCTTCGTGTAGCCGGGGTGCGCGATGGTGGAAAGGAGCCTCCAGCCGCGCTCCTGCGGCGAGATGCAGGCCCATGAGCAGGTCGGCGAGCTTCGACTGGCCGTACGCGCGCCACGAGGAGTACTTCTTCTCCCACTCGAGGTCGGCGAAGTCGATCGACGCCGCCTGCGCGGCGATGCTCGACATCGTCGTGACACGCGGCGCGCGCCCCTCCAGCAGCGTCGGCAGGAGCAGGTTCGTCAGGACGAACGGGCCGAGGAAGTGGCTGCCCCACTGCAGTTCGTGGCCGTCCTTCGTCAGCATGCGCTCCGGGGGCGTCATGACGCCGGCGTTGTTGACGAGGACGTCGAGCCCCTTGCCGTCGCCGCGGATCTCGACGGCGAGGGCGTGGGCCGAAACGTCGAGGCGGCGCTTCGTCGCGTGGTGCAACCCCACCCGCTCGGGTGGGTATGCCCACGGCCGCCCGGGATGCGGGAGGCGCGGCGGGCCCGCGCGCCCTGCTCCTGACGGGGCAAGGCATTCAACACCTACTCGCCGGTTCAGGACCGGCGCCCAATTCTCGGTTAATGGTCGTTAACCTAGGCCGCATGACTATCACCGACGCACCGCTCACGCAGGCTCCCACGTCCGACGAGGACGTTCTGGCGCGCGCTCGCCGCATCGTGCTCGAGGAGGGCAAGCCGCTCGGCTACGACGACCTCGTCGAGGTGCTGCGCACAGGTGACGATCGCCTCGAGGAGCTGCTGCAGCTCGCCCATGAGGTGCGCCTGAAGTACAACGGCGACGAGGTCGAGGTCGAGGGCATCGTCTCCCTCAAGACGGGCGGCTGCCCCGAGGACTGCCACTTCTGCTCACAGTCGGGGCAGTTCACGTCGCCGGTGCGTTCGGTGTGGCTCAACATTCCGCAGCTCGTGCGCGCCGCGAAGCAGACGCGCGAGACGGGCGCGTCGGAGTTCTGCATCGTCGCCGCCGTGCGCGGGCCGGACGCGAAGCTCATGGAGCAGATGCGCGAGGGCGTCAAGGCGATCCACGACGAGGTCGACATCCAGGTCGCGGCGTCTCTCGGCATGTTGACGCAGGAGCAGGTCGACGACCTGCGCGACATGGGTGTGCACCGCTACAACCACAACCTCGAGGCCGCGAAGTCGTACTTCCCCGACGTCGTCACGACGCACACGTACGAGGAGCGCTGGGAGACGTGCACGATGGTCAAGGCCAGCGGCATGGAACTGTGCTGCGGTGGTCTCGTCGGCATGGGTGAGACGCTCGAGCAGCGCGCAGAACTCGCGTCGCAGCTCGCCGAGCTCGAGCCGCACGAGGTGCCGCTCAACTTCCTCAACCCGCGCCCCGGCACGCCGTTCGGCGACATCGAGCCGATGGAGTCGAACGACGCGCTGCGCACGATCGCCGCGTTCCGTCTCGCACTGCCGCGCACGATCCTGCGCTACGCGGGCGGCCGGGAGCTGACGCTCGGTGACCTCGGCACGCGTGACGGGCTCATGGGCGGCATCAACGCCGTCATCGTCGGCAACTACCTGACGACGCTCGGGCGCGACCCGAAGGAAGACCTGTCGTTGCTCGGCGAGCTCAACATGCCGATCAAGGCCCTCAACGCGACACTCTGACGCGCCCTGCACGAGAGATGACGACGATGAGTGACGCGACGCTGCCGGGCCGCGACCAGGGTGCGGTCGTGGGGGGCCCGGCTGTGCGTGGGCGGGGTTCGCAGGTCGCGGCGGCGGGCAACTCGGGTGATGAGCCCGCGTTCTGCACGCGGTGCGGGTTGGCGCCCGAGGCGGCCGACCACGCGACGTGCGCTCGGTGGCTCGCCTCGGAAGAGCCGCCGCGCTTCTGCGCGCAGTGCGCGCGGCGCATGAAGGTGCAGATCATCCCGACGGGATGGTCGGCCGAGTGCTCGCGTCACGGCGCGATCAGTGGCGGCGCCGGCGTCTGACCGCGAGTGGCCGGCAGACGCGAGGTCGTGAGCGACGTCGGGAGTGACCCGAGTCACATCTGAACGTATCCTGAGGGTTCAGGCATCGACAGGGGTCGAGGCCCATGTCGCGAGGGGGAACGATGCCCGAATTGACCTGTTCACACGTCAGCCGCCGGAATGCGCTCCTGGGCGGTGCGGGCGCCGCGGCCCTGGGCTGTGTCGCCACTTCGACGACGTCAGCACTGGCCGACACCACAGACCCCTCGTACCCGCGCTTCGGCGACAGCCGCTACCGCGTGCTGCACTACCAGATCGGTGACACGATCCTCACCGGCAGCTCGCCGCGGCTCTTCGGTTCGACGACGATGACGTGCGTCGCTGCGCGATCTATGACGAACCTCTTCGTCGACTTCCAGCACACACCGAACGTCGTGTCGATCAACGGCAAGGCCGTGCGATTCTCCAGGACGTCCAGCGTCGCCACGACGTACGGCGACCAGGGCGGGCATCGCCGATTCACCGTCAGCGGCTTCTCGCTGCCGGCGGGAGCGCGATTCACGCTCAAGGTCGGCTACAACGTCTCCGCCGACGCGAACCGCACCGCCTCGCTGTTGAGCGCCGGGCCGTACTTCGTCGTCGCCGGCGAGCCGATCGCCGCCACGCACTGGTTCCCGTGCAACGACCGGCTCGACGTGAAATCGACCTACGGCGTCAGCATCTCGACCCAGCGGGCCAACCGGGTCATGCTGGCGAGGCCGACCTCACAGACGTTCTACACCTCGGGCCGCACCGCGATGACGAACATTCGCTTCGCTGTCGCCGAACCCAGCGCCACCTACCAACTCGGCCTCGCCGTCGGGCCGTTCAGCGTCACCTCGGGTACGTGGTCGATCGGCGGGCGTGACGTTCCCTACGGCGTGGCGGCACAGCCGGGGCTCACGAAGTCGACCCTGCTCGATCACACCCCGCGGGCCTTGTCGTACTTCGCGGCGCGCTACGGCAGCTTCCCCTTCTCGCACGCAGGCGGGGTCTTGGTCAAAGATATTGGTGTGGGCGCTCAGGAGACCGTCGGCGGGCCGACCTACGACGCGTCCTGCAACACAGCCGCGTTCGTCGCCCACGAGAATGCGCACATGTGGTTCGGCAACAGCGTGACCGCGGCGAGTTGGGCGGACGTCGTGTTGATCCAGGAGGGCCTGGCGCAGCTCCTGGAATGGGACTATGTACAGATGTTGCGTGCCACGTCAGGCACCTCCGCCGCGATGTGGGCTCCCCTGCTGACGCCGCCCACGACCTGGCGCGTGCCGACCCACATGAAGGTGGAGAAGCTGACGTATCAGTACGCGGGTGGCCTCATGCGGGAGCTGCGCCGTGAGATGGACGGCTCGATCGAGCAGGCGCGCGCACCGCGCTTCACGGCATTCCTGCGCACGTTGGCCACGGGCCACGCCCACTCGAGCATCACCCGCGCCCAATTCAAGGCCGAGGCGCAGAAGGCCGCGGGCAAGGATCTCAGCGGTTTCCTTCGTCGCTACGGCATCTGATCTGCGCTACTCGGGCCGCGCGGCATCCGTCGTCCCGACGGTGGGATCCACGACGGACGAAGACGCGGCGGCTCGTCGCGCCTTCGCCCAGCACACCCATGCGCCGAGGCACACCATGACGATGGCGACGAGGTGCACGATCACGGCGGCGATGTCGCTGAACGGCGCGACCAGGATGACGAGAACGGCGAGCACCCCCACGATGAGCGCGTAACGCATCATGAAGGGCGCGGCGGCGCGGTTGGCGTCGAGCAACGCCTCAGGGGTACGTGCAACGCCGCGCGGGCGCAGCGCAAGCCTACCGCCGAAGGGCAGCGTGCCCGACGTGATCGAGCGTGCGAGCCACGCCGTCATTGCTGCGATGGCGGCGAGGACGCAGGCGCCGATCATGGCGGTCACCGCGAGATCCGTGATCATGGCCTCACAGTAGCGAGAACGGCCGACAACCGCGGAAGGACGCGGTTGTCGGCGCTCGATCCTAGGGTGAGACGCATCACGCCGCCCGTGCTCGAGACCGCCTTCCGGACTCGCGGGTAACCGGGCGTGGGATGAGAGGATGCGGCCATGACCACGGACGTCGACGCGCTGCTCACCCTCGACGCCGCCCACGTGTGGCACCCCTACGCGAGTGCCACGGCAGGAGTACCGCCCCACGTCGTCGAGTCCGCCTCCGGCGTGCGGCTGCGTCTCGTCGAGGCCGACGGAACGCGCCGCGACGTCATCGACGCGATGAGCTCGTGGTGGTGCGCCGTGCACGGCTACGGCGTGCCGGAGCTCGATGCGGCTGCCACGGGGCAGCTACAGCGCATGTCGCACGTCATGTTCGGCGGTTTGACGCACGAACCCGCGATCCGGCTCGCCGAGCGCCTCGTCGCGATGGCGCCGCACCCACAGCCGGAACGTGCGGCGTTGAACCGAGTGTTCCTCGCCGATTCGGGCTCCGTCAGCGTCGAGGTGGCAATGAAGATGGCGCTGCAGTGCTTCGCCGCCGACGACCGGCCACGGCGTCGCATCCTCACCGTCCGCGGCGGCTACCACGGCGACACGTTGCACCCGATGAGCGTCTGCGACCCCGACGGCGGTATGCACACGCTCTGGCGCGGCACGCTGCCCGAGCAGATCTTCGCGCCGCTGCCGCCCGCACCCGCGGACCCGTCTTCCGGCCTCGTCGCTGACGCGGGCGAGATGGCCGCGTGGAAGGACGAGACCGCGCGCTTGTTCGCCGAGCACGCCGACGACATCGCGGCCGTCATCCTCGAACCCCTGCTGCAGGGCGCCGGCGGCATGCGGATCCACGACCCGGAGTGCGTGCGATTCCTCGCCGAACTCGCCCGTGAGCACGGGGCGCTCGTCATCTTCGACGAGATCGCCACCGGTTTCGGACGCACCGGCACCCTCTGGGCGGCCGAACGCGTCGGCGTCACACCCGACATCATGTGCGTCGGCAAGGCGTTGACCGGTGGGTACCTGACCCTCGCCGCAACGCTGTGCAGCGACGAGGTGGCCCAGCGCATCAGCGATCGCACGGGTGCTGTCATGCACGGCCCGACATTCATGGGTAACCCCCTCGCGTGCGCCGTCGCACTTGCGAGCCTCGACCTGCTCGACGCCGAACGCCTCACGCGCGCAGCACACTTCGAGGGCGCCCTCGAGGCCGGGCTCGGCCCGCTGCGCAGCATCGCGGGTGTGAAGGACGTTCGCGTCATCGGTGCGGTCGGCGTCGTCGAGTTGGAGGGCGACGTCGACATGACGCGCGCTACTGAGGCGGCACTGGCCGAAGGCGTCTGGATCCGCCCGTTCCGGGGCCTCATCTACACGATGCCGCCGTACGTGTGCACCGACGATGATCTCGCGACGATCGTGCGCGGCGTCACGGCCGCAGTGCGGGCGAGCGTCGACGCCGGCTACCGAGCTAGCGAGGAGTCGCGATGAGCAGGCCTGACGGAATGGAGCCCGAAGCCTCGACGGACGGCGCAGCCGTGCCACGCGGGGGCCTTGACGCGGGCGCCTCAGCCCCAGCGGATGCGACCGTCCGCGGCGGTCAGGTCGATCAATACGCCGTCTTCCTGCGCGACGCCGCACAGCGCCGCGAAGAGCTGGGCCTCACCCGCACGGCCGTCGACGACCAGCTCGACGGCGTCCGCATCGACCTCGCCGGCAACGACTACCTCGCGCTGCGGCGACACCCTGACGTCATCGCCGCAGCCGTCGCCGCGCTCCAGGACGACGGTGCGGGCGCCGGTGCGAGCCGCCTCGTGACGGGCACGCATGCCTCGCACGTCACACTCGAACGCGAACTCGCCGCGCACCTGGGGCATGAGGCCGCACTCGTGTTCTCCACGGGCTACCACGCCAATCTCTCCCTCATGACGGCCCTCGGCACGGCTGACACGGTCATCATCAGCGACGCGCACAACCACGCGAGCCTCATCGACGGGATGAGGCTCGCGAAGGCGCGCGTCGCCGTCACTCCGCACCTCGACGTGGCCGCGGTCCGCGACGAGCTCGTCGAACGCACCGAGCCGCGCGCCGTCATCGTCGTCGAGTCGATCTTCTCGGTGCTCGGGGATGCTGCCCCGCTGCGCGAACTGCTCGACCTCGCGATCGAGCACGATGCGCTCCTGGTCGTCGACGAGGCACACGGCCTCGGAGTCATCGGCGAGCGGGGCGAAGGCCTTGTGCGGGCGCTCGGTCTGCTCGATCGCCCGGGCCGCGAGCGCATCATCACGACTGTGACGTTGTCGAAATCCCTCGCCGCCCAGGGCGGCGCGGTCCTCGGCTCGGCCGCGCTGCGCGAGCATCTCGTCAACACGGCACGCCCGTTCATCTTCGACACCGGCCTGGCTCCCGCGTCAGCCGGAGCCGCGCTGGGTGCTCTGCGCCAGCTCGTCGCGCGACCCGAACTCGCCGCACGCACCCGAGAGGTCGCAGCACGACTGGCCGACATCGTCGGCGTCGAGGCGCCTGCGGGCGCCGTCCTCAGCGTTCCCATGCCGTCACCGCGCAGTGCCGTGTCCGCCGTCGACGCTGCCCGACGAGAGGGCCTGCGCATCGGCTGCTTCCGCCCACCGAGCACACCCGACGGCATCTCGCGCCTACGCCTGACGGCCAACGCCGGTATCACTGACGACGACCTCGCAGACGTCGAACGCATCATGCACGGCGTGCTTCGCGAGACGTCGCACGAACGAGCCGGCAGCTCGGAGTCGCCGCGACCTGCTGCCGGCCCGCCCGCTTCCCCACCTCTCGAGGAGATCGCATGACCGCGCCCATCCTGCTCGTCACCGGCACCGACACCGAGGTCGGCAAGACGGTGACGACGGCCGCCATCGCCGCGGCTCTCATCGCTCAGGGCATGCACGTGGCCGTCGTCAAACCCACGCAGACGGGTCTCGCGCCGGGCGAGGCCGGCGACGTCGACGAGGTGGCGCGTCTTGTCGGTGATCTGGGTGGCGACGACGCGGCCACGGGCTCGCTCACGACGCACGAGTTCGTCCGGCTGCCCGACCCGCTCGCCCCCGATTCCGCAGCTCGGCTGGCCCAGGTGACGCTGCCGACGGTCGCCGAGCACGCTCGTCGCGTCCTCGAGATCGCCGAGAGGGACGACGTCGACACCGTCATCGTCGAAGGTGCCGGGGGGCTGCTCGTGCACCTCGACGGCGAGGGCAACACCCTGGCCGACCTTGGAATCGCGTTGCGCGACGCCGGCGCTCGCGCCGGTTTCGTCCTCGTCGTCGCCTCGCGCCTGGGCACCCTCAACGTCACGGCGCTGACCGCCGAGGCGCTCGCTCGCCGCGAGCTCGACCTCATCGGGTACGTCGTCGGCAGCTACCCGAGCGAGCCCGATCTCGCCGAGCGCACCAACATCGACGACCTGCCCACCGCGGCCGGCACCCAGCCCCTCGGCCGCATCCCGACCGGCGCGGCTAGCCTGGAGCCTGCCGAATTCCGCACGCACGCAACAGAATGGGTGCATCTGTGATGTTCCGAACCGACGGCCGTCTCGCTGACGGCCGCACGATCCGCTGGTACGACCGCACCGCGGGCCGTGAGCCGAGCCCCGACACCCGCGACCTGCCGACGACGACCCCGATGTCGCAGATCCGTCGCGATCCACTGACCGGCGAACGGATCGTGCTCGCCGCGCACCGGCAGAACCGCACGTTCATGCCGCCCGCCGACGAGTGCCCCCTGTGCCCCAGTCGCGACGGATACGCGAGCGAGGTGCCGTCCGACTCGTACGAGGTCGCCGTGTTCGACAACCGCTTCCCGGCACTGTCGGACGCGGTCGTCGACGTCCCGACCGAGGACGACCCGCTGTTCGCCTCGGCTCCCGCGCACGGCACGTGCGAGGTGGTGTGCTTCAGCGAACGACACGACGCGTCGTTCAAGGATCTCGGCCTCGAGCAGGCGCGCCTCGTCGTCGACGCGTGGGCCGACCGCACGCGCGAGCTGTCCGCGCGCGACAGCGTCGAGTACGTCTATCCGTTCGAGAACCGCGGCGTCGAGATCGGGGTGACGCTGCCACACCCGCACGGGCAGATCTACGCGTTCGGGTTCGTGCCGCCACGCGCGGCGACGGAGTTGGCGCGCGCCCGCGCCCACCATGACGCGACGGGGCGCAACCTGTTCGGCGACGTCATCGCCCGCGAACTCGCCGACGGCGCCCGCATCGTCGCCGAGAACGACACCTGGGTGGCGTTCGTGCCGTTCGCGGCGCGCTGGCCCGTCGAGGTGCACCTGTATCCGCGGACGCAGGTGGCCGACCTTGCGGCCCTCGACGACGCCCAGCGCGACGGGCTCGCGGCGCTGTACCGCGACGTCCTCACCCGCTTCGATGCCCTCTACGACGCGCCGCTGCCGTACATCTCGGCGTGGCAGCAGGCGCCGGCCAAGGCCGATCACCCGGACCGCGAGCTCGCGTGGCTGCACGTCGAGCTGTTCTCTATTCGTCGCAGCGCCGACAAGCTGAAGTACCTCGCCGGCACCGAGTCGGGGCAGGGTGCGTTCAGCAACGACGTCTCCCCCGAAGCTGTCGCACAGCGCCTGCGTGAGGTGGCAGACGCGTTCGACGGCGGCTCAGGCCGCGAAGTGGGTGAGTCGTCATGACGACGCCGACCTCGACGCAGCGTCGCCTGCTCGACGACGCGAGCTCCCTGTTCGATCGCGAGTTCGGCTCGGACGCAGGCGAACCCGACGGTGCGTGGTGGGCGCCGGGCCGCGTCAACATCATCGGTGAGCACACCGATTACAACGGTGGCTACGTCCTACCCATCGCCCTGCCGACGGGTACGGTTGCCGTCGCACGTCGGCGCGACGACGATCTCGTGCGCCTCGCCTCTGAAGGCAAGCGTGTCGAGGTGCGTCTCGGCGAGGTGTCGCGGGAGGCGGGCCTCGGATGGGCGTCCTACGCCGCCGGCGTGGGATGGGCCGCCCGTCGCGACGGCCTCGACGTGCCGGGGCTCGACATCGCGTTCGCGGCCGACGTACCGCGCGGCGCCGGGTTGTCGTCGTCGGCGTCCTTGAGTTGTGCGACGGCGTCGGCGTGGAACGACCTCGCCGGCTGGGGGCTCGACGGGTCGGGCATCGCCAGGCTCGGGCGCCTCGCCGAGAACGAGATCGCGGGAGCACCGACCGGAACGATGGATCAGCTCGCGTCCGTGCTCTGCGAACCGGGGAACGCGCTGCGACTCGACACGCTGACGAACGAGACGATGCAGGTGCCGTTCGACCTCGCCGACGCGGGCCTCGCGCTGCTCGTCGTCAACTCGCACGCGCCGCACGAGCTCGTCGACGGTGCGTACGGCGAGCGCCGCCGCGCGTGTGAGGAGGCCGCCGACGCCCTGGGCATCGCCCGCGGGCGACTGTGCGCCAAGATCGACGGACGCGACGTCGACGCCGTCGATGCGCGTCTCGCCGGGCTGCCCGACGTGCCGCGCCGCCGCGCGCGCCACGTCATCACCGACTCCGCGCGGGTCCTCGCCGTCGACGCTCTCCTGACCGGTGGCGTGACGCGGGACAAAGCGCCTGACGTCGGGGCGCTGCTCACGGAGTCACACGTCAGCATGCGCGACGATTTCGAGATCACCGTCCCGGCCGTCGACACGCTCGCCGCCGCACTCGTCGCCGGTGGCGCGTACGGCGCACGCATGACGGGCGGGGGTTTCGGCGGGTGCGTCATCGCGCTCGTCGACGTCGAAGGCGTCGATGATGCCGTCGCGGCCGCTCGACGCGCGGCGCACGACGGCGGCTTCCCCGAGCCGGAGCCCTTCGTCGCGCTTGCGAGCGCGGGGGCGCATCGGCTCGTCTGAGCGACCTGGTCGCAGTGACTCGACGATCGGCGGTCCAGGCTGATCGACGGGTGCCACAGGTGCTACCCGTCGCGCCCGTCGCGAACGCAGTTCTCCACGCTCGGCGCACACCGAACGGCGGGGGCCAGCCTCGCGGCGTCGACCGGCGTTGTGCTGCGCGATGGTGTCGAGCCCGTCGACCGAATCCTGAGGTATCTCGGGGCCGGCGTAGGCGAGGCCTGTCGGCGCCTCATGCGCGAGGCGCCGACGCACCGCGGACAAGATGCGATTCCCGGCAGGCCCGGAACCGCGCAGTTATCAGCGTCACGTGATTGGCTGGGAACGTCACCGAGCGAGGCCGGCTGGCCTCACCGCGACCGAAGGAGTCGTCATGCCAACCCGCACCACGAACTGGCCCGCCGGCACGCCCAACTGGGTCGACTGCAGCTTCGACCACATGCACCGAGCGAAGGATTTCTACGCCAAGCTGTTCGGCTGGGAGATCCGCGAGGGCGGTGACGACATGGGCGGCTACGCCGTCGCGCTCAAGCATCACCACGCTGCTGCCGGGCTGGCGCCGCGCATGCAGCCCGACGTTCCGAGCGCGTGGTCCACGTTCTTCGCGAGCGACGACGTCGACGCGACCGCTGGCGCCATCCGCGACGCCGGCGGCCGCACGCTCGTCGAGCCGATGGACGTGCCGAACACAGGACGCATGGCGTTCTTCCAGGATCCCGAGGGGGCCGCGTTCGGTGTCTGGCAGGGCGGCGAGCACCCCGGGTTCGGCATCTTCAACGAGCCCGGTTCCGTGGGCTGGAACGACCTCATGACGCGCGACCTCGAGGGCGCGAAGTCGTTCTACGGCAAGGTTTTCGGCTTCTCCTACGAGGAGATGGGCACCGACTACGTCACGATCAAGCGCGCGAGCGACGGCGAGGTCGTCGCGGGCATGCACCTCGCGACGCAGCTGCCCGACGACGTTCCCGCGAACTGGTTGACGCACTTCGTCGTCGCCGACCGCGACTCCACCGTCGCCATCGTCGAAGAGCTCGACGGCGAGGTGCTCATGAGCTTCGACACCCCGTTCGGGCCGGAGGCGACGATTCGCGGGCCCGAGGGTGAGACCTTCAACGTCATCGCTTTCTCACCCGAGGCCGAGAACGGTCGAGACGCCGAGTGACGAGCGGGTGAGGTAAGCCAGCCCTGACCCAGGAAAATCCCGGGTACTTGTCAGGTCTGCCGGTTACGGACGAGAGCCTTCTCCTAGGTGGATGCGGTTTGCTGTGGGGACACTGCTCCATCCCCCGCGAAGGACCATCATGACGAGCTCCACGCCCGCGAATTCCTCAGCCGCGACGGCACCCACTCGTACGTTCGCAGCACTCGTCGGCGTCGCGTCGCTCGCCGTGCTGCTGCAGGGCCTGTGGGCCGGATTGTTCATGTCGACGCCCGACACCGACCCTGAGAAGACGCCCTGGCTCGAGGTCCATTCGTGGTGCGGGAAGGCCGCCATCGGGTTCGCGCTCCTCGCCACGGTGTGGGCGTTCCTGAAGCTGCGTGAACGCACCGACCTGACCTTCGGCGCGCTGGCGTTGACGGTGCTGTTGATCCTCGAGGCCTATCTCGGGGGGGCTCATCGTGGACGAGGGCAAGGACGTCATGGCCGCCGTCCACGTCCCGCTGGCGATGGCGCTCATGGGCCTGGCGGTGTGGCTCCCGCTGCGGGCCCGAAAGCGCTGACTCCACCGTGAGGACGAGCCTCGGATGCGACACGCGTCCGGGGCTCGTCGTTTGGAACAATGGGTGCATGCACAGCCTCGCCGACACCCAGCCCGCCATCGCCCTCGGAGCCCTCGACGGCCGCTACCGCGGCGCCGTCGCCCCGCTCGTCGACCACCTGTCGGAGGCCGCGCTCAACCGGATGCGCGTCCACGTCGAGGTCGAGTGGCTCATCCACCTCACCGACGCCGGCATTCTCGACGGCGTGCGCGCGCTGGACGACGGCGAGAAGGAGGCGCTGCGCGACGTCGTCGAGGAGTTCGACGGTGACGACATCGCCGAACTAGCCGAGATCGAACGCGAGACGGTGCACGACGTCAAGGCAGTCGAGTACTACCTCAAGCGCCGCCTCACGCAGATCGTGGCCGACGCTGGCCACGACGACGCCGAGCAGCTCTCGGAACTCATCCACTTCTGCTGCACGAGCGAGGACATCAACAACCTCAGCTACGCCCTCATGGTGCAGCGTGCGACGCAGCAGGTGTGGCTGCCGAAGGCGACGACGCTCGTCGAGCAGGTCGCGACGATGGCCCGCGACATGCGGGACGTGCCGCTGCTCGCGCACACGCACGGCCAGCCGGCGACGCCGACGACCATGGGCAAGGAATTCGCCGTGCTCGCGCACCGCCTCGGCCGACAGCTGCGCCGCATCGAGGCCCAGGAGTTCCTCGGCAAGCTCAACGGCGCCACCGGCACGTTCGGCGCGCACACCGCCGCCGTGCCGAGCGCCGACTGGCCGGCGCTGAGCCAGAGCTTCGTCGAGGGCCTGGGCCTCACGTGGAACCCGCTCACGACGCAGATCGAGAGCCACGACTGGCAGGCCGAGCTGTACGCCGACATGGCGCGCTTCAACCGCATCCTGCACAACCTGTGCACCGACGTGTGGACCTACATCTCGATGGGCTACTTCGCGCAGGTGCGCGGCCAGGGCACCGTCGGATCGTCGACGATGCCGCACAAGGTGAACCCGATCCGCTTCGAGAACGCGGAGGCGAACCTCGAGGTCAGCTCGGCGCTGCTCGACGTCCTCGGCTCGACCCTCGTCACGTCGCGCCTGCAGCGCGACCTCACGGATTCCTCGATGCAGCGCAACATCGGCACCGCATTCGGGCACTCGGTGCTGGCCATGGACAACGTCGCGCGGGGCCTCGGCGGTCTCGACCCCGTGCCGGGCGCCATGGCCAAGGACCTCGAAGCCAACTGGGAGGTGCTCGGCGAGCCGATCCAGACGGCGATGCGCGCGCTCGGCGCCCAGGGCGTGCCGGGGATGGAGCAGCCCTACGAGCGCCTCAAGGAACTGACGCGCGGACGCCGCATCACCGGCGACGACCTGCGCGAGTTCGTGCGCGCCCTCGGCCTGCCCGCCGACGTCGAAGCACGCTTCGTCGAGATGACGCCCGCGACGTACGTCGGTATCGCTCCGCAGCTGGTCGACTTCCTCGAGGTCTGACGCCCAGCGGATCATTTCGACGCTCGACGTGCACGGGCCTGCGACGAACGCTCGTGCGCCCCTTGGCGATCTGCTGAAGCCCGCGGCTGCCTCGCTGAGAGCTGAGATCCTGCATGTCGGGGCCTCAGCTCTCAACGCGGCTGTTGGGGGCTGAAATCCCGCAATGCGGAGTTTCAGACCTCACCAGATGCGTTGAGGGCCGAAACTCTGGACTGCAGAGTTTCGGCCCTCAACGTCAGGACGGAACGCCGCCCCTCAAATCATCAGATCGTGACGTCGCCCTTGGCGGTCGCGAACGTCACCGACAGCACCGACGGGGTGCCGTGCGGCGCGACGAACTGGAAGTCGATGTCGGGCTCCCAGTCCTCGCGGTCGACGCCGGGTTCGCCCGTCAGGCCGAGCCATTCGCGCACGCGCTCGGGCGCGCCGGCAAGCATGATGCCCTTGAGCGCGACGTCCGTGGCGCCGTCCTTCGACGGGTGCTGCGCGGGATCGTCCCAGTGGATGAAGTACGGCAGCTGCGGGTCGACGACGAGGTCGCTGACGCCGATCTGCTGCCACGTGATCTCCGCGCCGTCGGGGCGGTGACGGCGACCTTCCGTGGTGGGGCGGCCGAGCTTGGCGACGGGGCCGCTCATGTCGTCGAGTTCGACGACCCAGCCGACCCAACCGCCGCCGTTGGCGGAGCGAGCCTTGACGGCCTGACCGAACGGCATCTTGTCGACGCTCGGGTGCTCCAGCGCTTCGACGACCTCGACGAAACGCCCCTGCCTCAGCGGCAGGATCATGTTGCGCGTCCCGAAGCGCGGGTGCACGCCGCCGTCACGCACTTCGATGCCGAGCTGCTGCGAGAGGCGCTCGGCTGTGGCCTGCAGGCCGTCATTCTCGGCCGCATACATCACGTGGTCAATCCGCATGGAGACACTGTGCCACGTCACCCAACACAGCTTGTAATCAGGGTCACGTCTCGGCGACGCGGGGCCGCGTCACCGGCTGGCGCCCCGGTGCGGACGGGTGGCGGGGGGCACCTCGCTCGCGGCGCCGGGTCACCTGAGTGCGTCGGGTGGCCGCTCGTCAGCCCCGCACGCCGCGCTGTCGCATGGCTTCGTAGAGCACGATGGCGGCGCTCGTCGCGACGTTGAGCGAGTTGACCTGCCCGACCATCGGGATGCGGACGCGGGACGTCGCGGCGCCCAGCATCTCGTCGGTGAGGCCGTACTTCTCGGTGCCGACGGCGACGGCGACGGGCCCGGACAGGTCGATGTCGGTGTGCATGACGTCGGTGTCGGGTGTCGTCGCGATGAGGGGGATGTCGTTGTCGCGCAACCATTCCAGCGTCTCTGACGTGGGTGCCGCCGCAACCGGCACGCTGAAGACGGTGCCCTTCGAGCCGCGGACGACGTTGGGGTTGCCCCAGTCGGTGACAGGGTCGGCCGCGATGACACCGTCGACGCCCACCGCGTCAGCCGTGCGCAGCATCGCGCCCAGGTTTCCGGGCTTCTCGACGCCCTCGGCGACGAGCAGCAGCGGGTTGGCGGGCAGGTCGAGCATGCGCGGATGGGCGTTGACGCTCGGCACGACGGCGAGGAACCCGTCCGGCCCCTCGCGATACGCGACGCGTTCGAAAGCCTGACGCGCGACGGTGACGATCTCCGCGCCCGCAGTGCGCGCCGCGTCGATGACGTCGTGCTGCCGCGCCGCGTCGAGCATCAACTCGTCGCAGACGTAGAGCGTCTGCGGGCGGACGCCGGCGTCGAGCGCCAGACCCAGTTCGTCGTACCCCTCGACGAGCGTCAGGCCCTCGGTCTCGCGCGTGCGGCGCTTGCGCAGGCCGACGAGGCCCTTGAGGCGCGGGTTCGTCGCGGACGTCAGGTGAAGATCAGGCACGCCCCATCATCCCAAATCGACGCGTCTCACGCGAAGGTGGACGCCGTGCGCAGATGGGTACGGGAATCGCGAATGTGGACGTCGATCGCAGAAGGGGGTCAGATGAGCGAGCGCAGGACGAGGGCGGCGCCGTCGTCGTCGATGGGGGCGGTGACCTCGTCGGCGGCGGCCTTCACCTCGTCGGGCGCCTGGCCCATGGCGACGCCGCGCGCGGCCCATTCGAGCATCTCGACGTCGTTGCGCTGGTCGCCGACGGCCACCGTGTTCGCTGGTTCCACGCACAGTTTGCGCCGCACCTGCTCGAGCGCGGACGCCTTCGTCACGCCCTCGGGGTTGATGTCCATCCAGGCCGTGAACCCGACGGCGTAGTTGACCTGGTGCAGGCCGACGCGTTCGGCGAGGTCGAGGAAGTCCTCGCTCGTGCCGGTCGGCGAGCGGAACGTCACGCGCGTGACGGGCTCCGTCATCAGCTCCTCCCACGGCACGACGACCTGCTCGCCGTCGAGTTCACCGTCGGGGAACGGCGCCGTCACCTTGAACACGTCACCCGATTCGACGGCGATGACGGCGTCCTCCCACTGTCCGCGCAGCATCTGCAGCGCCGGCGTCGGGTCGAACGTGACGCGTTCGATCGTCTCGAACCCGTCGGGTAGTGAGCTGTCGAGACGCAGCGTGATCGCGCCGTTCGAGCACACCGCGTAGCCGGACGAGAGGCCCAGCATGTCGATGATCGGCTTCGTCGCGATCACCGCACGCCCTGTCGACAGCACGACCTGATGCCCCGCCTCGACACAGGCGCGCACGGCGTCGCGCGTGACGTCGTGCATCGTGCCGTCGTACTGCAGCAGGGTGCCATCGATGTCGAGGCACACCATGAGCGGCGGCCACTCCTTGCCATCCGGCTGCGACGAAACCGCCGAACCGGTCGACGGGGGCGGCGCGCAGGTGTCAGAGACAGTCACGTACCCACCCTAGGCGCAACGGCCCCTCCTGACGGTGACCATCCGTCGCGGGACGTACACGGCCGGGGTCCAGCCGCGTCCGACAGAGGAGTCGACGCAGCGTCACCACCGCGTCGACGAGGCCGGCCCACCCCGTCTGGGGCGAGCCGGCCTCGTCAGGTGCGTGCCGTTGAGCGTGTCAGTAGGTCTGCTGACCCCACGGCTGCTGCGGGCCCTGCCCGTTGTTCTGCACGTTCGACGTGTTGTGCGCCGACGGGTTCGTCGCGTCCGCCTTGCGCGACTGCAGAAACGCGACGACGCCGACGGCGATCGCGATGAGGCCGGAGAGCAACGTCAACCAGACGCCGGCACCGATCGTCGCGGTGTATCCGGCGGCCGCACCATTCGAACTCACGGCGCTCGACGCGGACGGGAACTGGACGATGCCGAGGATGAGGATGACGAGTCCGATCGCCGCGGTCACGAGGCCCGCCACCTTGGCGTTGAGCTTGCCCAGCAAGGCGAGCACCCCGGCGGCGACGAGGCCGAGGGCGAGGATCGCGACGAAGATGCCCGCCGTGTTCTTCGACCCACCGAGCGCGGAGTTCGCGGTGTTGCTGTTGCCGCCGATGCCGTTGAGTGCCACCGACTCGCTGCCGGCCTTGAACGTCACCCACGCCACGAACGGCGCGATCAGCCCGAGCAGCGCGGGCACGAACGGCCCGAACTTCGCGACAGGCGAGGCGGTCGACGTTGCGTGCGACGCGCCGACGCCGGTCGCCGCGCCCGTCTGCCCGACGCCCGGTGCGGACGACTGACCGTACGGCGCCGACGTGTAGTGCTGCTGGTTCGACGCCGCACCCTGCGAGGACGGGTAACCGCCCTGCGGTGACGACGCGTAGCCGCCCTGCGGGTTGTTCGACGGATAGCCTCCCTGGGGCGACGACGGGTAACCGCCTTGCGGGGACGAGGGGTAGCCGCCCTGCGGGGACGACGGGTAACCGCCCTGCGGGGACGAGGGGTAGCCGCCCTGTGGGTTGTTCGACGCGTAGCCGTTCTGGGCGGACGAGGGGTAGCCACCCTGTGGGTTGTTCGACGGGTAACCACCTTGCGGCGCAGAGCCGTAGCCGCCCTGCGGGCTGTTGGAGGGGTAACCACCCTGCGGGGCCGACGGATAACCGCTCTGCGGAGCGGCCGGGTAACCGCCCTGGCCGTACGACGGACCCGCCGGGTTCTGGCCCCCGGGGTATTGCCCGTGTCCGCCCTGGTCGTACCCGCTCTGGCTGTACCCAGGCTGGCCACCGCCCTGCGGCCCGGCATAGCCGACCCCCGGCGCGCTCGGGTATGCCTGCGACGACGCGGCGTTCTGCTGCCCACCCTGACTCGACGGGCCCCATGCCGGCTGAGCCGGCGCATCTGAGCGTGGGGCGACGCGCGTCGCGTCACTGCCGATCGCCTGCGTGTGGTCGTCGGAGACAGCCGTGTCCTTGGACATCGAGACTCCCGCGTCCGACGACGCGGCCCCGGCGGGCGTGGAACCCCCAGGCGTCGCGCCGGCGCCGGTGCCACCCGCGACGTGGGTGGCCTGCTCGTTGTTGTCTGCGCTCCAGGTCGAGCCCTGGCCGGACGCGTCGTTGGTCGACATGCCCCTCTCCTTCATGATTCGAGGTACGAAAGAACTTGCTCCCAATGTACGTGCCGCGGCGCCATCCACGGCCCGGTCGCCGCGCGACAGTGGACGGCAGAGTCGTCAGGCCCCGAGCTTGAACGCCTCGCGGTAGGACAGGCGCCCACCGGTGCGCATGATGCTGCGCTCATACAGCCGCGTCGCGAGACGGGTGATGACGTACGCCGCGACGATCGCGATGCCGATGGCGAGGATCGGCTCCCACCATGCGGCGCTGCCGTCCATGATGCGTGCCGGCATCGTCACGGTCGAGACGACCGGAACGTACGAGGCGACGACCTGGGCCGTGCCGCTGAGCGACATGCCGACGACGAGCACGAGGACGACGAGCATGACGACGGGCTGCGACGTCGACTGCACGTCCTCGCTGCGTGAGGCGAGCGCGCCGGCGACGGCGAACATGCAGGCGACGACGAAGAATCCGACGAGGAAGAACAGCAGGAACCATCCGGAGGCGCCCGCGACGGTGCCGACGAAGGCGCTCCACTTGGTCTGGCTCAACCCGATGAGTGCGACGGCGGCGAGCAACGTCACCTGAGCGATGGCGAGCAGCGCGTTGCCGATGATCTTTCCGGCGAGGATGTGGCGCAGCGGCACGGCGCTCGCGAGGATCTCGACGATGCGTGACTGCTTCTCTTCGACGACGCTCTGCGCGATCGGCATGCCGAACATGAACGCGACGAAGTAGAACAGGAACGCGAAGACGAGTGACACCACCTTCGCGAGCCCGGCGCGGTCGGCGTCGGAGCTGAGCGTCGACGTCGCCACGGCGCCGCCCTTCGTCAGCGACGACAGCTCGACGCCCTGCGATGCCGCGTTCGACGCGAGCGTCAGGTGTGCGGCGCTCGTCGTCACGTTCTTCTTCAACCCGTCGTCGATGTTCTTGTCGCCGACGAGTTGCCAGCCGCCGTTGGTGCGCAGCAGTGCGGCGTCGGCGTCGCCCTTCGTGACGGCGGCGCGGGCTGCGGCATCGTCGGGGAAGGCCGTGCTCGTGTACTCGACCTTCGCGCCGCCGTCCTTCGCACTCGTCGCAGCGCCGTCGATGACCTGCTTCGCCGACGGCCCGGAGGCGCCCTTCGTGTCGACGATCGCGACCTTCTGCGTGTCCGTCTTGCCGGCGATCCACACCTGGACGGCGAACGTGCCGATCACCATGGCGAGGGTGACGCCGAGGCCGACGAGGAAGTTCTTGTCGCGCGCCTTGACGGCGATCTCGCGCAGGGCGACGATCTGCCACGCCGGACGCGAATCACGCTGAGCTGTCTGGACGTTCATCACGCCACCTCCCGGTAGATGTCGGCGAGCTGGGGCAGGACCTCGGCGTATTCGCGGATGCTCGCGCGTGTCATGACGGTGCGCAGCAACTCGTCGGACGCCCTCTCGCGGCCCTCGGCGTCGTCGGGCAGTTCGAGCAGCGCCCGCGGGCCGTCGACGTCGACGACACCGATGCTGAGACGGTCGGCGACGTCACGCACCCACCCGGCGTCGGAGTCGAGGACGAGGCGGTGACGGACGCGTCCGCTGCGGCGCAGCTGCGCGGCCGTGCCCTGCGCGGCGACGCGGCCGCCCGCGAGGAAGACGAGGCTGTCGCAGAGGCGTTCGACGAGGTCGAGCTGGTGGCTGCTGAACAGCACGGGCACGCCGCGCGAGGTGAACTCGCGCAGCAGGTCGGCCATCGCGTCGACGGCGCGCGGGTCGAGGCCGCTGAACGGCTCGTCGAGGATGAGCGCGTCCGGCTCGGCGATGACGGACGCCGCGATCTGCACGCGCTGCTGGTTGCCGAGCGACAGCGCTTCGAGCTTGTCCTTCGCTCGGTCGCCGAGGCCGAACCGTTCGAGCAGTTCGAGCCCGCGGGCACGCGCCGCAGCGGGTGCGACGCCGCGCAGCTGGGCGAGGTAGACGAGCTGGTCGATGAGGGGCTGCTTCGGGTACAGCCCCCGCTCCTCGGGCATGTATCCGATGCGCCGGCGATGTTCGCGCGTCATCGGCTCGCCGTTCCACAACGCCTCCCCGGCGCTGGGCTCGAGCACGCCCATGATCATCCGCATCGTCGTGGTCTTGCCGGCGCCGTTGCCGCCGATGAAACCCGTCATCTGCCCGTCGGCGACCTCGAACGACACGTCGTCGACGGCCGTCTTGTCACCGAACCTGCGGGTCAGGCCTCTGGCTTCCAACATGTTCCGCTCCCTCGTCATGTTCGATCGTTCCTTCAGCCTGTCGCGTTGGCCGCCGCGCCGGATCCGGCGCGCGACGGATCTTCGCGCCTCCCCCTCGCGACGGAGCTGTCAGTCGCCGACGCGCACCAGGCCCGTCTCATAGGCCGCGACGACGGCCTGCACCCGATCGCGCAGACCGAGCTTCATCAGCACGTTCGACACGTGTGTCTTGACGGTGACCTCACCGACGAACAGCGCCGCCGCGATCTCCGCGTTGGACAGCCCACGCCCGAGCAGACCCAGCACCTCCCGTTCGCGCGGGGTGAGGTCATCAAGACGGCCGCCGTCGCCCGTCCTCCTCGGGGGCAGCGAGGGCGTCGAGTGGGCCGATGAGGCAAAGGGCCAGGCCGACGTCGTCGGTCCGACGTTGCCCGGGCCGTCGTCAGCGGCCCGGGCGGCCTCGGAGCCCGCGCCGAGCGACCCGTCCTGCACGCGTCGTTCGATGACGCGGCGCGTCACCTCCGGGGCGAGCAGGGCGTGTCCGTGCCCGACGGCGCGCACGGCGTCGGCGAGGTCGTCCGCGTCGGCGTTCTTGAGCAAGAAGCCGCTGGCGCCCGCGTCGAGCGCACTGAAGAGGTAGTCGTCGCGATCGAACGTCGTGAGGATGACGACGCGCCCGAGCCCCTCGTCGACGAACCGTCGCGTGGCCTCGATGCCGTCCATGACGGGCATCTGCACGTCCATCAAGGTGACGTCGGGCCGCACCTCGCGGGCCACGTCCAGCGCCTGCGCCCCGTTCGTCGCGGTGGCGACGACGTCGATGTCGTCCTCCACGGACAGGATGAGCGAGAATCCGCTGCTCACCATCTTCTGGTCATCGACGATGACGACCTTGAGCGCGTCCATCAGGCCCACCCTCCTGTCGTTCGCTGCCTCTGTCGGCCTCTCGCTGCGGCCTCGGTCATGAGCGCCCGCCGTCGTCGCCTCGCGCGTCGGGTAGCGGCAGCCTGACGCGCACGCGGTACCCACCGGTCAGCCGGGGGCCGATCTCGGCGCTGCCGCGATGAGCCGTCACGCGTTCACGCATGCCGAGCAGTCCCATGCCGCTGCCCGAGGTGCCCTGCCGTGGGCGCCCCTCGTCGAGGATCTCGACCTCTGCGTAGCGCGCCGCACCGGCCCCTTCCTCGCCGCCGCCACTGCGCACCGTGACGGACGCGGACGTCGCCGTCGAGTGGCGCCGGATGTTGGCCAGCGCCTCCTGCACGGTGCGGTAGAGGCTGTGTTGGACGCTGCCAGGCACGTCGACGTCACCGATGAGGTCGCGCAGTTCGACGTCGAACCCGGGCGAGGTGACCTCTTCGACCAGTCGCGGCAGATCGTCCAACCCAGGTTCGGGACGACGGTGCGTCGCGTCCAGCGCAACGCCCGTCTCGCGCTCGTTCCTCGTCGCGAGCGAACCGTCCGATGACGCGGCGACCGCCAGATCAGCCGACACCACCCCGCCGCCAGGCGGCAGACGGCCCGGCCCGGACGACGCGCCGTCCCCGGTTCGCAGGGTGCCGAGCAGGCTGCGCATCTGCGTGACGGCGTCGCGCGAGGAGGTCTCGACGTTCGTCAGCGACGTGGCCGCGAGCGACAGGTTCTTAGTCATGAGCTTGCGTGCGGCCGCGGCCTGCACGCCGATCGCGGCGACGTGGTGGGCGACGACGTCGTGCAGTTCGCGGGCGATGCGCAGTCGTTCGTCGACGACGGCGCGTTCGGTGAGCTGCGCCGACTGCTCCTCGATCGTGCGTGCCTGATCCTCGGCGCGGGCTCGGGCGCGAGCTCCACGCCACGAGTTGGCGCCCGTCGCGACGGCGGTGACGAAGAACAGGACGTTCATCATGACGCTCGTGAGCACCGCTCCTGTGCCAGGGCCGAACAGCGCGTCATCGCGGGTGCCGCGGCCGTTTCCGTAGGCGTCGACGAGCGCGTCACGCCCCGACGCGACCGACAGCTGCACGGCCACCCACCCGAACATGAACACGACGACGGCGCTCGCCGCGACCATCGTCATCCGGCGATCTCGGCCCCAGGCGAGTGCGGTGAAGATGGAGAAGAAGTAGGCCGCCTGCATCGCGAGGTTGCCCATGACGACGTACTGCGCCATGCCGAAGGCGAACATGTGCGCGGCGAGCAGCAGCATGACGGCGAGGGGGAAGCGTCGCCGCCACACGAGCGGCAGCATCCCGACGAGCGTCGCCGCATAGAGCGCGGGCCGCCCCCAGGTGCCGCGCGGCAGACCCAACGCGCGCATCGCCTCGAGCTCGACGACGGCACCGAGCAGGAAGACGACGGCGATCACGGCGTCCCGTCGCTGCCATCCGGGTGGCAACGGCCGCACCCAGTCGTCGTCCAGACCGAAGAACTCCCTCACGCCTGCGAGGGTAGACGCCGCCACCGACAGCCCGCCTCCCCCGCGCGACGGAGCGTCAGTTCGTCGCGAGCGACACGACGAGATTGATGGCTGTCGCGACGACGCCGACGCCGAGCGCGTAGCTGAGCAGCGTGTGCTGCAGCACGAGGCGTCGCACCCACCGGTTCTTCAGGTTCGTGTCGCTGATCTGGTACGTCATTCCGAGGTCGAACGCGACGTACGCGAAGTCGTAGTAGTCGGGTTCGCCGCCCTCGAAGTCGATGCCGTTGCTGGCCGGCGCCGGCCCGTAGTACTGACGGGCGTAGCGCAGCATGTACATGAGGTGCACGAGAAACCAGGACGCGACGACGCTCGCCGTCCCGAGCACGGCTTCGGCGGTGCCCGTCTTGTGCTTGCCCGCGACGAGCAGCAACCCGACCCCCGCGAGGCTCGCCATCGTCGCGACGATGACGGTGGCGTCCGCTCCTGCGACGCTCGGATCCTCCTCGCGTGCGTGCTCGGCGGCCTGCGTCGAGTTCATGCCACGCACGATCAGCCACGTCCACGCACTGACGCCGATCGCGCCGACCGTCCACCCCGTCATGACGTCGAACACGATCGTCCGGTCGGCGACGGCGATCGTGACGAACGCCGCGAGCACACCGACGATCACGCTGATCACCAACCGAAACCCCGTGCGGCGCGTGAGGGCACGACGGTTCGCCTTGGACGTCTCGTGGGAGGTGTCATTCATGCGCTCATTGTCACCCGACGGACGCGAACCACCGTGGCCTGCGGCAACGGACGCAACGACCGGCGCGTCGTACGGGCGTGAGCATGGAGCGACCTCAGCGGCACCGACTGCCGCATCGCGCGGCGGGAGCAGACGACGCGAGGAGACGACGCGAGCGCCGAGCATGCCGCGGGGACGGCCCCCGGCACCGACATGGCCGGGCCCGCCGGCACGAACTGGTCGGGCGCGAATCATTCGGGCTCAGCACTACGACCCCATGCCGGGCGTGCATGAGACGAGCGAGATGGGCGGCGTCATCGGCGGCGTGATCCTCATGGTGCGACCGAGCACGGCGACACCCATCACCCCCGTCGCGATGGCCGGGGCGGGCGCCGTCGCGTTCGCCCTCATGACGCTGCTGAGCTACCGCACCGCACGGTGGCTGGAGGCGACCGACAACGGCATGGGCGCCGAGAAGATGCGCGAACTCGTCAGCGGCTTCCTGGGCGCCACCATCATCGTCGCCATCATGGTGGCGATCGATCCGCACGGGGAGATCTTCATCGGCTGAGCGCGGGCCGGCACCCGCCCAGGATGCCGGCCCGTGTCAGCCCTCGTCGGACTGCGTCGTCCGAGCTCGTCGTCAGATGACGGGCAGCACCTCGAGGCCACCCATGTACGTGCGCAGCGCCTCGGGCACACGCACCGAGCCGTCAGCCTGCTGGTGCGTCTCGAGGATGGCGACGAGCCAACGCGTCGTCGCGAGCGTGCCGTTGAGCGTGGCGACAGAGCGCGTCGCGCCGTCGGTGCGCTCACGGATGTTGAGGCGGCGCGCCTGGAACGTCGTGCAGTTCGACGTCGACGTCAGCTCGCGGTAGGTGCCCTGCGTCGGCACCCAGGCCTCGCAGTCGAACTTGCGTGCGGCGGACGTGCCGAGGTCACCGGCGGCGGTGTCGATGACGCGGTACGACAGCTCGCACTTGGCCAGCATCTCCTCTTCCCACGCGAGCATGCGAGCGTGCTCCGCTTCGGCGTCCTCGATGCGGCAGTAGGAGAACATCTCGACCTTGTTGAACTGGTGGACGCGGATGATGCCGCGCGTGTCCTTGCCGTACGAACCGGCCTCGCGGCGGTAGCAGCTCGACCAGCCGGCGTAGCGCACGGGAGCGTCGACGTTCAAGATCTCGTCCGCGTGGTAGCCGGCGAGCGCGACCTCTGAGGTGCCGACGAGGTAGAGGTTGTCCTCCTCCTGCACGCGGTAGATCTCGGCGTCGTGCGCGACATCGAAGCCGGTGCCCTGCATCGTCTCCGGGCGCACGAGGGTCGGCGTGATCATCGGGGTGAAGTCGTTGGCGATGGCCTGGTCGAGCGCCATCTGCAGCAGCGCCAGCTCGAGGCGTGCGCCGACACCCTTGAGGAAGTAGAAGCGCGAACCGGAGACCTTTGTGCCGCGCTCCATGTCGATCGCGCCGATGAGCTCACCGATCTCGAGGTGATCCTTCGGCTCGAAGTCGAACGTCGGGGCCTCACCGACCGTCTTGACGGTGACGAAGTCGTCCTCGCCACCCGCCGGCACGCCGTCGAGGACGACGTTGGGGACGGTGCGAAGCAGCGCGTCGAACTCCTTGCCCGCCTCGTCGGCAGTGGCCTCGAGCTCCTTGACGCGGGCGCTCAAGGTCGCAGCGTTCTCGCGCGCGGCGTCGGCCTCGGCCTGCAGACGCGCGACCTCCGAGTCGTCACCGCCCTTCTTGGCCTTGTTGAGCGCACCCATCGCGGCGCCGACGCTCTTGGACACCTGCTTCTGCTCGGCGCGCACCCTCTCGAACTCGCCGAGCGAACTGCGGCGCGTCGCGTCGAGCTCGAGAATGCGGTCGACGACGCCCTCGTCAGCGCCGCGAGCACGCTGGCTCGCGCGGACGGCGTCAGGGTTGTCACGAAGCAGTCGAATGTCGATCACCCCTCAAGGCTATCGCCCGCGCGAATGTGCGTCATTCCAGTTACAGTGCAAGGCGTGTCGAACACGCCCTCCCGTCCGCGCGCCGCGATCGTCGTCAACCCCACGAAGGTCGACGACCTCGGCGCCCTGCGCCGCGAATGCGTCGACGTCTCGCGCGACGCCGGATGGGCCGAGCCGCTGTGGCTGCAGACCCGCCTCGACGACCCCGGCACCGGCCAGACGCAGCAAGCACTGCGCCAGGGCTGCGACATCGTCTTCGCCGCCGGTGGCGACGGAACGGTGCGCCACGTCGGCGCGGCGCTGAGCGGCACGAGCGTGCCGCTGGGGTTGATGCCACAGGGCACCGGCAACCTGCTCGCGCGCAACCTCGGCGTCTCGGTGGACGGCTCGGCGGCGCTCAACTTCGCGCGGTCGCTCGCGGGCGAGGACACCGTCATCGACGTCGGGCGGGTGCATGCGACGTTCGGGGACGGCTCGGCGACGAACGACACCTTCCTCATCATGGCCGGCTTCGGACTCGATGGCGACATCATGAACGCCACGAGCGAGACCCTCAAAAAGCGGATCGGGTGGATGGCCTACCCCATCGCCGGTGCGCGCTACGTGACGCAGCGCCCCGAGCGCATGCTCGCCTCCTTCGACGACGGCGCGCCGCACACGAAGAAGACGACGACGCTGCTCGTCGGCAACTTCGGTCAGCTGACGGCGGGGGTGCAACTCATGCCAGGCGCCAACGGCACCGACGGGCGCTTCGACACCGTCTGGCTCTCCGCCGACGGGCCCCTGCAATGGGCTGCGCTCTCGGCGCAGATCTTCGCCCGCTCGCGGCGCACCACGGGTCGCGTCGAGCGCACACGCTGCGCCCGCGTCGCGGCCAAGGCCATGGGACGCCCGCGCGCGCTCGAACTCGACGGCGACGTCCTCGGCGACGTGCGTGAGATGGAGATGTGGGTCGAGGAGAAGGCACTGCGCGTGCGCGTCGCCAACGCGCGTCACTCACGCATGTCCGACGTCCGCCGTCACCTCCCCGGCATCCTGGGCCAGACGCTGCGCCGCTGACACGCGCCCCCTGTTCGATTCCCGTCCCCATCTGCGATTTTCGTCCACATTCGTTGCCGAGCCTGGCCCAACCCGTCGCACGGACGGATCGCTTGCGACAGTGACGGGCCGCACTGCGAGAGGGGCTGACGCTTGATGCGTCAGCCCCTCTCGTCGCGTTCAGACCCGCGGTCTCGAACCGAGACCCCTCAGCAGCACCGCGCGCCGGGGTTGCGGTCCTGGGCGTCGGTGCGTTCACGCCAGTAGTCGCGCTTCGACATCGGCGCCTTGCCGGGGTGGGCGACGGCGTGATGGCGCAAGTAGCGCTCGTAGTGGTTGTCGCCCATCATCGAGGCGACGTACCACTTGAGCGCGCCGACGATTCCGCGCGGCTCAGGCATGGACGCGCTCACCCGCATGCACGCCCTCGGGGTCGAGGCCCGCCTCAAGCCACTGGGCTAGCACGCTCTCCTCGTCGGGCGTGACGCGCATGCCGCTCGGCGCGAAGATCTGCGACGGCACAGCGCCGTCGCGCACCTCGGGGTCGACGTGCCCGGTGCGCAGCGCCTTGAGCGCCGCGAACACACCCGCGATGACGACGACGATGACGAGCACCGCGAAGAGAACCGAGAGCGTCTCCTGGATGAGCGTGTTACGGATGACGGCGTCGATCTCCTCGGGGGTCTTGGCCGTCTTGAACTTCGTCAACCCCTTGTTCTTGGCGTCGACGAACGCGTTGTGCTGCGCCCAGTAGCCGATCTTCGCGTCGCTCGAGAAGATTTTCTGGTAGCTCGCGACCATCGTCACGAGCAGATCCCAGGCGAGCGGGATGCCCGGGATCCACGCCCACTTCGCCTTGCCGTTGCGGATGACGACGACCGTCACGACCGTCAGCGCGACGGCGGCCAGCAACTGGTTGGCGATGCCGAACAGCGGGAACAGCGTGTTGATGCCACCCAGCGGGTCGGTGACGCCCATGAGCAGGATCGAACCCCATGCGGCGACGACGACGAGCGTCGAGATCCACGCACCGACGCGCCAGGAAGTGTCACGGAAGCGGTGCAGCCCGGGCACGTTGCCGAGCGTCTCCGACAACATGAAACGTGCGACGCGCGTGCCGGCGTCGACCGTCGTCAGGATGAACAGCGCCTCGAACATGATCGCGAAGTGGTACCAGAACTGCTTCATCGAATCGCCTGGGATGACGCGGCTGAACACGTCCGACATGCCGAACGCGAACGTCGGGGCGCCACCGGTGCGCGACACGACCGAAGCCTCGCCGACGTCCTTCGCGGCCTGGGTGATCTCGGGCGCGGTGATCGGATTACCGCCCAAGCCTATCGAGTTCACCCACGTCGCGGCCTTCTCGGCCGTCCCACCCGTCACGCCGGCGGGGGCGTTGATGACGAAGTACAGGTGCTGGTCGATGATGGCCGCCGCGATGAGCGCCATGATGGCGACGAACGACTCGACGAGCATCGAGCCGTACCCGATGAGTCGCGCCTGGCTCTCCTTCTGGATGAGCTTCGGCGTCGTGCCCGACGAGATGAGCGCGTGGAAGCCGGACAACGCGCCGCACGCAATCGTGATGAACAGGAACGGGAACAGCGAACCCGCGAAGACGGGACCGTTGCCGTGCTTGCCGAACGACGTGATCGCGGGGATGTCGATCGCCGGACGCGCGATGATGATGCCGAGCGCGAGCAGGACGATCGTGCCGACCTTCATGAACGTCGACAGATAGTCACGCGGCGCGAGCAGCAGCCAGACCGGCAGGACGGCCGCGGCGAACCCGTAGACGATGAGGCACCAGGCGAGCGCCGTCGGAGACAGCGTGAACATGTCCTTGCCCCAGGCCGTCTCGGCGACCCAGCCGCCGGAGACGATCGCGAGCAGCAGGAGCACGACGCCGATGAGCGACACCTCGGTGACCGACCCCGGACGCAGGAAGCGCAGGTAGCAGCCCATGAACAGGGCGATCGGGATCGTCATCGCGATCGAGAACACACCCCACGGCGACTCGGCGAGCGCGTTGACGACGACGAGGCCGAGCACCGCGATGAGGATGACCATGATCGTCATGACGGCGAGCATCGCCGCCCAACCACCGACGGGGCCGAGCGTGTCGCGCGCCATCTGGCCGATGCTGCGGCCGCCACGGCGCGTCGAGATGGCGAGCACCATGTAGTCCTGCACGGCGCCCGCGAAGATGACGCCGAAGATGATCCACATCGTGCCCGGCAGGTAACCCATCTGCGCGGCGAGCACGGGGCCGACGAGGGGGCCGGCGCCGGCGATGGCGGCGAAGTGGTGGCCGAACAGGACGCGACGGTCCGTCGGCATGTAGTCCTGGCCGTTCTCGAACTGCTCCGCCGGCGTCGCGATGTCGTCGCGCGGCTGCACGACCTTGTACGCGATGAGACGGCTGTAGAGCATGTAGCCGATGACGTAGCTGCCGACGGCCGCGAACACGAACCAGATGGCGTTGACGTGCTCACCGCGGACGAAGGCGACCATCGTCCAGCCGATGGCGGCGACGATCGCCGCGACGGCGATCATGATCTTCTGCCGCCCGGTGATGGTGCGAGGGGGTTCGACCGCGACGGGGGGCAACCCCGGATCGCGGTCGAGGGTGTCGAGACGTGACGCCGCCACGGTGACCTCCTGGTAGTGCTGGTGGCCATGACGGCCGATGTGAGTAAGGCCACAGTAGGGGTCTACCCATGGGTACGGCGTCTCGGCTCGCGGACCGAGCAATCACATCCTGGTCACGACGTCGGCTGAGGGTTTGGGGGCCTGAGTTCGGATGGGGACTGACCTCGGCCGGGCCGCCCCGCACCGTGCCCCTTCTGCGATTCCTGTCCCCGTCGGCGATTCTCGTCCTCATCTGCGATTTTCGGTCGCATTCGCACCCGCCGCAGCCGGCGTCAGGCCGTCGGTCCCTGCGGAAACGGCGGCGAGCCGAACCAGTAGCGACGTGTCTCGCCCGGAAACGCGGGGTGGGAGCGGACGTCCTCGAACTGCCCGCCGCACTTCTCGATGACGGCACGTGACGCCGGATTCTCGGTGCTGCAGCACACCAGCACCTGTTCGACGCCGAGCGCCCGCGCCTCGTCGAGACCGAGCATCAGCGCGCCCGCGGCGACGCCCCGCCCACGAGCGCTGGGACGCACCGAGTAGCCGATGTGACCGATCGCCTCATACAGCACCTCGGTGAGGGTGTGACGCAGGGCCAGAAAGCCGACGATGTCACCCTCCCCCGCCCGCGGGCCGTCGAGCACCCAGAAATAGCTGCAGTGCACGAATCCCTCAGGCGGCGCGACGGTCGTATCGCCCTGGCGCGCACGATCGGTGAGGTAGGCGTCGAACCCGGCGCGCGACGTGTCGACGACGTCGTCGCGACGATAGCCCGTGCCGTCTTTCGGCGTCGCGCCGAACTCGTCGAATGCGTCCTTCCAGTCGTCGTAGCGAGCGGCGTCGGGCCTGATGAGCGTCAGCATCCCGTCATTCCATCACCGTGCGACGCCCCCGGCGACCGATTTTCCCGACGGCCGGCTGGACGAATGTACACACGCAAATCGCCGATGGGGACGAAAATCGCCGATGGGGACCGGATTCGCCGATGGGGACCGGATTCGCCGATGGGGACGGGATTCGCCGATGGGGACGGGATTCGCCGATGGGGACGGGATTCGCGAAGGGGGACGAAAATCGCAGAGGGGTACATGACGACGCGATGCGGGCCCCAGAGACCCGCACCGCGCCATGTCAGCTCACACCGTCAGGCAGCTGCGCCACCCGTCAGGCCATTGACGCCGACGGGCTTGTCGCCACCGACCGTCACGCGCCTCATGGCGCGCGGGCCAAGGTTGGCGTCGACGTAGTCGCGGTTCGCGTAGTGCGACGTCGCGCGGTTGTCCCAGATGCCGACGTCGCCGGGCGCCCAACGGTGGCGGATGGTGTGTTCGGGCTGCGTCAGGTGCGCGTACAGCACGTCGAGGATCGCCCGCGACTCGGCCTGCGACACGCCGACGATGTGGGAGGTGAAACCGGGGTTGACGAACAACCCGCGACGGCCCGTCTCGGGGTGCACACGCACGACGGGGTGCTCGACGACGGGCAGCTCGGTGACGACCTCGCCGCTCCACTCCTGCCCACCGTTCTTGCGCAGGTAGGCGCCCCATTCGCGGTTGCCGTCGTGGGCGGCGACGAGCTGGTCGACGAGGCCGCGGAACGGCTCCGACAGCGAGTCGTACGCCGCCTGCGCGTCGGCCCAGGAGGTGTCGCCGCCGTAGTCCGGCAGCGTCACGGCGCGCAGGACGCTGATGGCCGGCGGCTCCTTCATGAACGTGACATCCGTGTGCCACTCGTCGGAGAACGAGAACTCGGGGTCGGAGGAGTCGATCGAGTAGATCTCCTTGCGCTCGTGCGTGCCCGCGACGGGGTGGCCCGCCGTCAGCTCGCCGAGCAGGTTTCCGAGGCGCACCTGAGCGTCGTCGTCGAACGCGTCCTGACCCCGGAAGAAGAGCACCTTGTGCGCGAGCAGCGCGCGGCGCAGGTCGAACGCTATCGCGTCGTCGACCTGCGCGAGGTCGACGCCGTGGACGATTGCGCCGAACGCCGGGCCGAGGCGTTCGATGCGCAGCCCGGGCGTCGCGACGGTGCCGCCGTGGCGCGCCGCTGCGCTCGTCGGAACACCCGTCGGTGCGCCGCTCGCGGAGTCGACGTTCGTGTCGGGCGTGGTGTCGAGGAGTGTCATGGCAGACCCTTCGTTGCGCTTGCCGCCGCGTCGGTCGACGGGCGGCCGGGTCGTTACTCGGGGCACCCCGGCGCGCGTGTGCGTTCGCATGGGGGTTGCCGCCCGGCCAGCCGAGACTTCGCGCCGGGGCTCGTGACCCACACATAACGTAGCACTGGCCAAACATAAAGGTCGAGTTATGCATCAACGGCGGCCACACCGTGACATTCGTCAGGGGCCCGCCGCACCCGGGCGGCCATACTGAGAGCAGAACGCCCGTGGAGCACTCCCCCTTCCGTGAGCAGCGGTGATCGATGGTTCATGATCGCCGTGACCGTGTTCGAGATCGGAGCGTCGATCGTCACGGTCGAGTTCGTGAAGTCGCATGGTGGCAGCGATTTGAGCGCGTACATGTGGTCGCTGCTCGCGCCGGCCGTCGGCGCTCTCGTCTACTGGGCGCGCACACGCCGCGCGTCAGGGGCCCGCGCCGCGATCCTCGCGTTCAACCTGCGCTCGGCGGCCGTCGCCATCGCGAACAGTTCGTTCCAGAACGCGTTCGCGTGGACGCAGATCATGACGGTGGCGGCGATGCTCGTCGGCATCACCCCCACCGTCATGATTGCGCGTCGCCTACGTCTGGACGGGCAACGGGCAGCCGCTCAGCACCGCCAGTGAGAGCTCAGGGTGCCCAGTGCGAGCCCAGCGGGTAGCCGCCGTTGTCGCCGTTGTCGGTCGTCTTCGTGGCGAGCACCTGGTGCAGGTGCAGCCAGCCCTCCTCGAACCCGAGGCGTGAACCGGCCATGTAGATGCCCCACACCTTCGCGGTCGGCAGGCCCGCCTCGGCGACGCAGAAATCCCAGTTCGCCTCGAGGTTGCGGCACCAGTCGCGCAGCGTCAGGGCGTACGACAGGCGCAGGTTCTCGTCGTGCTGAACCTCGAAACCGGCGTCGTGGCACTCCCTGATGAGCCGCCCCGGCGAGGCGAGCTCGCCGTCGGGGAAGACATAGCGATCGGTGAACGGCTCCGGCTTGGCCGATGCCGTGTCGTCGCGACGCGTGATGCAGTGGTTGAGCAGGCGGCCACCGTCGCGCAGCTTCGAGTGCAGGAACGAGAAGTAGTTGGCGTAGTTCTTCACGCCGATGTGCTCCGTGAGGCCGATCGAGCTGACGGCGTCGAAGCCCGTCTCGGTGACGTCGCGGTAGTCGCCGTGGCGGATCTCGACGAGGCTCTCGAGGCCCGCCTCACGCACGGCGCGCTGACCCCACTCGGCCTGCTCCTTGCTCAGGGTGACGCCTATGACGTGGACGCCGCGCTCGCGAGCGGCGTGCATCGCCATGCCGCCCCAGCCGCAGCCGACGTCGAGCAGCCGTTGGCCGGGCTGCAGGTCGAGCTTGTCGGCAACGAGGGCGAACTTGCGCTCCTGCGCTTCCTCGAGGGTGTCGTCCGGCGTGTCGAACACGGCACACGTGTAGGCCATCGAGTCACCGAGCACCTTCTCGTAGAACGCGTTCGAGACGTCATAGTGGTGCTTGATCGAGTCGGCGGCGCGACCCACCGGGTTCACCTTGGCGAGGTGGCGCTTCCAGCGGGGCTCGTTCTCGACCTCGGGCAGCGGCGGGTGGACGAACGCCTTCGGCCCCAGCTGCTTGACGACGGGCGCGAGCGCCGACGCGACGCCCTTCGGCGTCAGCTGCTTCGTGCGCACGTCACGCTTGATGCGGCTGAACACCTCGTAGGGGTCACCAGGGTGGAAACCGGTGCCGGTCAGCGTGCCCGTCAGATAGGCGCGGGCGAGGCCGAGATCGCCAGGGGCGCTGAGGAGGTAGCGCAGCCCCTCCTCGCTCTCGACACGCACGGCGATGTCGCTGTCGCGCGGGCCGATGTCGGTGCCGTCGTACGCCGTGATGCGGAAGGGCAACGGCTCCTCCAACACGGCCTGGACGGCCTGGGCGACGAGGGGGGTGGCGGTCGTGGTCTGGCTCATGCGTGCGTCCTCATCTTGTCAGCGAACTCAGGAAGGCGGCCCTGCGGGTCGTACTTCGTCTTCATGCGGCGGTATTCGTCTGCGCCGTACAGCTCTTCGAACGTCTCGGCGTCGTAGTAGACGTCGGAATAGAGCGACTTGTGGCCGTGCATCGTCGGCAGCACGGCCTCGATGTCGCGGTTGACGTCGCCGTCAGCCCGCCCGGGGGTGATGGCGACGGTGCCCCAGAACCCGACGTTGACGTACGTGCGGTTCGGTTCGAGCTGGTACAGCGGCCACGCGTCGTCGCCGCGCAGGCGCAGCGGGCACACCCACACGGGCGTCATGCCGACGTGCTCGTCGAACCACGGCATGAACGTCTCGAGCTGTTCGAGGGGCACCTCGACGTCCTGCACGACGCGCTCGCGCGGCAGTTCGCCGCGCATCTCGTCGATCTTCGCGGCGAAGCCCCAGCGGTTCTCCCACCCGACGATGCGGTGGTAGAAGTCGCTGCGACGGTACTTGCGCGGCCACACGCGTCGCACCTTCGGGTTCTGTGCGAAGAACGCGTCGGAGCACCAGAACCAGTCGGTGTCCCAACGCCAGATGTAGTCGTGCGCGCTCAAGGTGTCGCGGTCGAGCTCACTGATGCTCTTGTAGAAGATGTTCTGCCCCGTGTAGTCGCTCGGGCGGCGGCGCGTCTCGGGGAAGAAGTTGGCGAGCACGAGATAGGCCTCGTCCTTGCTGACGATCATGCCGTCGAGGCCGTCGACGCGTTCGCCCTGCCACTCGCGGGTCTCGACGATGGCGTCGATCGCTCGCGTCATGGCTGCGACGCTCGCGAACCGCACGTTGCGCGTCTCGACGAGGTCACCGATCGGCTGCAGTTCGATGCGCAGACGCGTCGCGTAGCCCAGGCTGCCGTAGCTGTTGGGGAAGGCGCGGAAGAGGTCGGCGTGCTCGTTGGTCGGCGAGGCGGTGAGCAGCTCGCCGGTGCCGGTGAGGATGTCCATCTCGAGGACGGACTCGTGCGGCAGTCCGTTCTTGAACGACGTCGACTCGATGCCGAGGCCGGTGACGGCGCCGCCGAGGGTGATCGTGCGCAACTGCGGGACGACGAGCGGCATGAGGCCGTGCTCGAGCGTGGCGTCGACGAGGTTCTCGTACGTGCACATGCCCTGGACGTCGGCCGTGCGAGCGTCGGCGTCGATGCTGATGACGCCCGTGAGGCCGCTGACGTCGAGGCCTACCTTCGCTTTCTCGCGCGGACGGAAGAGGTTCGAGGTCTTCTTCGCGAGGCGCACCGTGGCGCCGGCGGGGATGGCTTCGAAGGAGGCCCTCAACTGCGCGACGGCAGAGGCGTGAGCGGCCTCACCGGCCAGTTCCACACTGGGCTGTTTTTTCTTATCGAACATCTATGCTCTCCACGTCTCAGGAAGTTACGCCTGCCCCGGTTGCAGCACCAAATCAGGCCGGCTCATTCCCGAGCAACCGCTCGACCCAGGCGTTGCGGAACATGCCGGACGGGTCATGCCGACGCGCCTCGCCGTCGAGGGCATGCAGTCCGGGGAACTGTTCGCTGAGCTGCTGTGGCGGTGCCGCGTGCAGCTTGCCCCAGTGCGGGCGCGGGTGGCCGAGTGCAGCTTCGAGGGCCGGCAGTTCACGGCGGACGGCGTCCGGGTCGCGGCGCCAGGTGAGGTGGATGGCGAGCATCTCGCCTGTGGCGAACGGGCTCGCACTGAGGCTGTCGCCGGCGACGGCGCGGATCTCCATCGAATGCGCGAGGCGGGCGAAGACGTCGGCGAACCGTGGCAGCGCTCGCAGGGCGTCCGCGACCGTTTCACGTGAAACAAAGTACTCGCTCTGCACCTCGTCGCCGACGCTGGGGGTGAAGTCGCTGCGGAAGTGAGTCAGCCGTTCGGCGCTCGGCCCGTGAACACCGAGCTGCTCAGTCACCGCGACGGGATCAGCGCCTGGGCTCGGGTGACGAGGGCTCGTGGCGGCGCGGGCGCCGGCGAGCTGCGCCGGAGCATCGACGCCGCGCGGACGCTTGGCGAAGAGCAACGCCCGACCGCCGTCGCTCCAGTCGGGGGCGATGCTGAACGAGTAGAGCGGGCGCGTCAGGTCGTCGAGATGGTCGACGAGGGTGTCGTATTCGAGCCCTTCGTACACCGTCGTTGCGATGTCGAACGCGGGCACGACGTCGAGGATCAACTCGACGACGGGCCCGAACAGACCGAGATGCACGGGATAGTGCTCGAACCCGGGTTCGCCGCGCGTCATCGTGTGCAGCTCGCCCGCAGCGGTGACGTGGGTGAGCGAACGCACCGCAGACGCGAGGCTCGGACGCTCCCAGCCGGAGCCATGCGTCGCCGTCGCGATGGCCCCGGCGACGGTGATGTGCGGCAGTGACGCAAGGTTCTCGAACGCCCAACCACGCTGCGCGAGAACGGCGTTGACCTGCGCATACGTGGCGCCGCCGTCGATGGTGACGCAGCGTGCGTCCTCGTCGAGGTCGATGCGACGCTCGAGGTCGAGGAGGCTGAGCTGCACGCCGTCTGTGTCGGCGATGTCGTTGAAGCTGTGGCCGGTGCCGACCACCCTCAGCCGCCCACCGTCGGCCGCTGCCCGGCAGACCGCATCCTGCACCTGCGACGTCGTCCGCGGCGCGTATCGCTCGCGTGCTTCGAAGACGACGGTGCCGGCCCAGTTCGTGGAAGGGAGCGCGCTCATCCCCCGACGTTATACCCGCCCGACGGCGCTCGCCCGGGGTGCTCGAGGCCGGGGTGCTGGGTCTACCGGCGAGTGAGTCACTCTCGTGTCCGGGTGAGTCAGTCAGGACTGACTCACCCGGACGTTGGTGACGCAGTTGGATCTCACGTCGCATGCGCCGCCCTGCGGGGCGTGGCGCGACAGGAGTCGAACGATCAGATCGAGACGACCATCTTGCCGGTGTTGGCGCCGTTCAGCAGGTCCATGAACGCCTGCGGCGCGTTCTCCAGGCCCTCGACGACCGTCTCGTCCCACTGAACCGAGCCATCGGCGAGCCACGTCGCCATCTTCTGCTGGAACTCGGGCACGAGGTCGCGGAAGTCGCTCTGGATGAACCCGCGGATCGTGATGCGCTTGCCGATGACGAGCGCGAGGTTGCGCGGCGCGGCGGGCGGCTCCGTCGAGTTGTACTGCGCGATGGCGCCGCACATCGCGATGCGCCCGTGGGTGTTCATCGACGAGATGGCCGCCTCGAGGTGGTCGCCCCCGACGTTGTCGAAGTAGACGTCGATGCCCTCCGGCGCGGCGTTCTTGAGCAGGCCGCGGACGTCACCGTCCTTGTAGTTGAAGGCGGCGTCGAAACCGAGCTCCTCGAGACGCGCGATCTTCTGTGCGGAGCCCGCCGAACCGATGACGCGGGACGCACCCTCGAGTTTCGCGATCTGACCGACGAGCGAGCCGACGGCACCAGCAGCGCCGGAAACGAACACCGCGTCGCCGGAGTGGAATTCACCGACGCGCATGAGCCCGCCGTACGCCGTGATGCCGGGCATGCCGAGCGCGCCCAGGTAGGCGGACGGCGACACCTGCGCGCCACCGACGTTCGTCGAGACCTTGCGTGCCGCCTTCGCGGGCACGACGGCCATGTCGCGCCAGCCGAGGCCATGGAGGACGAGGTCACCCTCCGCGAAACCCTCAGCGCGGGATTCGACGACCTCGCCGACCGCGCCGCCGTCGAGGGGCTCGTCGATCTGGAACGGCGGGACGTAGGACTTCACGTCGTTCATGCGGCCACGCATGTACGGGTCGACGCTCATGACGGTGTTGCGCACGAGCAGTTCGCCGTCGCTGAGGGCGGGGAGTTCCCGCGTCTCGAGGCGGAAGTTGTCGGAGGTGGGCGCGCCATGGGGGCGCGATGCGAGCACGATCATCTGAGAAGTCGTCATGCCCTCACATTGCCACGGGCCACCGACAACGCTCCAACCGAGCCGGTCGAAGCCCCCTGCGTATCCACGGTCCACGACGGTCGATTCAAGGGCGAATGTGACCGAAATCGCGGATGAGGACGCCGCTTGCGAAGATGGCCGAATCGCAGATGGGGACGACAATCGCGGAGGGGCGGGCCTTCAGGGACGCAGCGCGTCAGTGGTGGTCGCGCAGTTTCAGCTGGTAGTAGACCGTCGCGCCCGTGGTGTCCAGCTGTTCGAAGCCGTGCGATTCGTACAGGCGGTGCGCGTAGGCGTTGTTGCTCTGCGTGCTGACGCGAACGTGGTGCGCACCGTTCTCACGGGCACCGTCGAGTACCGCTTCGAGCAGCGACCCGCCGACGCGGCGTCCGCGTGCGGCTCCGTCGACGAACAGGTCGGCGATCACCCAGTCGTGAGTGAGGTGGATCGAGTCGAACGCGCGGTAGACCTGCGCGAACCCGACGACGCCCACGCTGTCCCGGGCGCCGAGGACGAGCGTCTGCCCCGTCTCGATGCGCTCGGCCAGAAACGTCCGCGCGTCTGGCGTTGGCGCCTTGCCGCAGAAGCTGCGGTACTGCTCGAACAGATCGACGAAATCCTCGACGTCCCCAGGCATGGCATGTGCGATATCGATGTTCACGCCTTCATCTTGCCCAATCGCGCACGCAGCGGCCTCTGGGCACCGCAGAGCGGTTCGCCGGGACTCGACGAACCGTTCTGCGGGCGTCAGGTCACAACGAGCGGGCGATGAGTTCCTTCATCACCTCGTTGGCGCCGCCGTAGATCTTCTGGATGCGCGCACCGGCGTACATCTTCGCGATGGGGTACTCGAGCATGAAGCCATAGCCGCCGAACAGCTGCAGGACGCGGTCGATGACATTGCACTGCACGTCCGTCGTCCAGTATTTCGCTCGCGAGGCGGTGGCCGAGTCGAGCTTGCCCTCCATGTGCAGCATGATGCAGTGATCGAGCAGAGTGCGGGCGGCGAGCACGTCCGTCGAGCACTCGGCGAGCACGAAGCGCGTGTTCTGCAGGTCCATCAGCGTGCCGTCGAACAGTTCACGCGACTTCGCGTGCTCGACCCCGAGCTTCACGGCCAGCTCCGCCGATCCGACGGCGGTGCACGCGAGGCCGAGGCGCTCCTGCGGCAGCTGCTCCATGAGGTGGTAGAAACCGCGCCCTTCCTCGCCGAGCAGATTCGCGACGGGTACGCGCATGTCGGTGAAGTGCAGTTCGCGCGTGTCCTGACCGTGCTGGCCGATCTTCTGCAGCACGCGCCCGCGCTCGAAACCGTCGAGGTCGGCCGTCTCGAGCACGATGAGCGAGATGCCCTTGTGCCCGGCGGCCTTGTCACGCTCGCAGGTGCGGGCCACGAGGACGATGAGGTCGGCGTGACCGGCGTTCGTGATGAACGTCTTCGAGCCGTTGATGATGAACTCGTCGCCGTCGCGCAGCGCGCGCGTCGAGACGCGCTTGAGGTCGGAGCCCGCGCCGGGTTCCGTCATGCCGATGGCGCCGACCCATTCGCCGGAGCACAGCTTCGGCAGCCACTTGCGCTTCTGCTCCTCGGTGCCGTAGGCGACGATGTAGTGCGTCACGATGATGGCGTGGACGACGAAGCCCCACGAGTCGTCACCGGCCTTCGCCTGCTCGATGGCGACGACGGCCTCGTGCGCGAACGTCGCGCCGCTGCCGCCGTACTCCTCTGGCACCGACAGGCCGAGCAGGCCCAGCTCACCCGCCTTCGTCCAGACGTCACGATCGACCTGGTGCTGTTCGCTGTAGCGGTCGATGTTCGCGAAGATCTCGCGGCTGAACGTGGCGGCGAGACGCTGGAGGTCTTCCAGTTCGTCGTCCATCCACGGCGAGCGGTACGGCAGGGGTGCGGCCGGGCCCATGGGTCTTTCCTTTCGTCGGTTCCACCAGTGTGCCCCACATCACAACAACCTTGGCGCTGCGGGCGCGTCTCATTCACTGCCCGTCGCACCGGGTCCTTCACCCGAAGGGACCAATGACCCTGAATCTATGTTGACCGTCAGGTACGCTTTATCGAACGCGAGTGGTGAAATCCGACACGCGTAGTGGGTCTGACGTCCGACCGGGTGGTGGCGGACGACAGGCCCGCGCGAGCCGCCACGGCGCCGCGCACGGGGGAAGCGCAACCGAGAACGAGGAGCTGCTGCATGGCCAGCCATGACGCCGGGTGGGAGGCGTTCCGCCAGGAGTTCCGCCACTGGATGGAGCTTCGGGGGATGACGAGCAGGGCCCTCGCCGCTCGCCTCAACGAGCTCACCGTCGACCAGCAGTTCGACGAGCACGTCGTCAAGCGATGGCGCCACTCCACGTCACCGCCCCTCGAAGCCGTGCCTCACATCGCCTCCCTGCTCGCGATGAGCGACGACCCGAGCGGTCAGGCTCCCTACGATCCCGCGTTCATCCTGCGTCGCATGGGCCTGCTCGCGCCCGCCGCGCCGGCCCAGGAACTTCTCGACACGAGCCTGCGCCTGCAGGAGCTTCGCCTGCGCCTCAGTGAGGTGCGCGGCCAGCTGAGCCGCCACGCCGCGCGCACCGGCGCCGGCCAGCTCGTCCAGACGGCGCTTTCGTACGGGTACGCCGCGGCAGTCTCTCCCGTCTGGGAGGGACCGGTCGGCTATCCGATGCACGTCGCCGACCGCATCGACTTCCGCACCCCGCGCGACGACATCCCTGCCGTCGAGGAGAACGACGAGATGCTCGCCGCGCTCGTCGCCAACGCCGCCGTGCCGGGCACCCGCCATCCACGATTCAGCACCCAGCCTGATGATCTGGCTGAACAATCGCACTGGGCGATCCAGCTCATCGGCCGCCCCTCGATGCGCAACGGCAAGGCCATCCACCCCGCCGCGCCGGCGATCGCCGTCACCGCCTCGACGACGAGTGCGCGGGCCGACGACGTGGGCGGCATCATCGCGTGGCTGCTCGGCTACGGCTTCGTCACGACCCGCGAGATCGCGCGTGAGCTGACGCGCAACCCGATCGCGACGGACGCGCTGCGCAGCGAGGTGCACGATCAGTTCGTCGCGCGCCCGCCGTCGCACCACGTGTGGTCGCACCACAGCGTCATGGTGCCGGAGGACAACCCGAACTCGCCGTGGGCCGCAGCCGACGGAACCGGCTCGCCCGGCCTCGTGCACATCCGACTCGTCGAGGATCACCGGCTCATCGAGTGGACGTCCGAATAGCTCGGCGGGCAGCTCGGCATGAGCGCCGAGGAAGCTCTGACGCTGACGCAGACCACCTCGTCCACCGTCGAGGCCCGCCTGCACAGCGGCGCGCTCGCGCACGTGCGACGACGCACCCTGCTCGTGCCGACACCGTTCGCCGAGACGTCGGCGCAGCGGTGGGAGAACGCCCTCGGCGCGGCGCTGGCCGCGACGCGCTTTCTCGCCGAGCTCGGCGTCGAGCGCACCGACGGCCTCGACGCCGTGCATGATCGGTTGATGCGAGACGAACCGGACATCGCCCCCTCCTTGCTGCGGTGGCTGGCCGACCACGAGTGCCCCCTGGTCAACCCGAAATTTTCGTCCTGGTCGAATAGGGTCTGACGAGGTCAAGCGAAGATTTCTGTTCACAGGTCGGACAACCGACTTGGTGCGCGGCCAAGCGAGCCGCGCCTTCCTACACTGGCCGGAAGCCACGGCATGCGCCCGCGTCGGACACGGGCACGCTCACGAGGGGACCACCGACGATGGCAGCGCACGACTCCAGCTGGGAGATCTTCCGCAGCGAACTCAAGCACTGGATGGAAATGCGCCGCTTCACGAACAAGGCGCTCGCCGAGGCGATCAACGCAGACCTGCCCTCCAGCGGTCTGAGCGCACCCGTCGACGAGCAGATCATCAAGCGCTGGCGGCACTCGACGTCACCGCCCCTGATGACGCTCAAGGTCATCGGACGCATCCTCGGCATGAGCAGCGACCCCACCGGCCGCGCCACCTACGACCCGACGCACCTGCCGCGCGTCATGGGCATCCTCGACCCCGCCCCCGAGAACGCCGAGCTCATCGAAGCCGCCTACCGGCTGCAGACGGTGCGCGCCAAGATCGCCGAGGCCCAGAGCACCCTGACGGCGATCACTGCTGACGAGGGCGCCGTCAACGTCGTGCGCGCGGCCGCCGCGTCGGGGCTCGGCGCCGCCGTCCTGCCCGTCTTCGAGGGCCCGCGCGGCTACCCGATGCACGTCTCCGACCGCATCGACCTACGCGCCCAGGGCGCCGAGGCCACCGCGCCGCAACCGAACCAGTACCCCCTCGTCCATGACGCGCTGCACGACGCGTTCGCCGTCCGCAGTCGACGCGCACCGCGCTTCGCCGACACGAGCCTGCAGCCCAACCCCGACGCCTACGCCGCCTGGGCCGTGCAGCACGTCGGCTGCCCGCGCACGAGCGCGGTGGATCGCCCCCACGTCGGCCTGCCCGCCATTGCCATCACGTCCGTCACGACGACGCCGTGGCCCGACGACGTGGGCGACATCGTCGCGATGGTGCTCGGCTACGGCTTCACGACGACGCGTGAGCTCGCCCGCGAGCTGGTGAGCGACCCCTATGCGGCGGAACCGCTGCGCGCCGACATCCATGACAACTTCCTCTACGCCGCGACCCCGCTGTGTCGCGTGTGGACGCACCACAGCGCCGTCGTTCCGCCGGCGAACGACCATGCGCCGTTCGGCGACGCGCAGGGCCGCGTGACGAGCCAGCTGCTGCACTTCTACGTGCGCGAGGACGATGCTTCCCTGCGTCACGCCGCCGAGCACCCGGCGAGCCGCCTCGACCCCGTCTCTCCGGAGGAGCTCGACGCCGCCGTCGCCCGCACGCGCGCGACGCGCGCCGAACTCGACGCACGGTTCGAGCGCGTGCAGGACAACCCGCGCATCCGGCGCATCGACTACGCCTTCACGCCCGAGGCCGAGGACCGCTGGGCGCTGGTGTTCGCGATGACGCTGACGATCCTGCGCAGGCTCGACGAGCTGGGCGTGCGCCTCGACCTCACCGAACTGCACGAGCGACTCGCGCGCACCGAACCGCAGGTCGCACCGCAGGTGCTGCGCTGGCTCGCCGACCACGACGCGCCGTTCGTCGAGTCGCGTCACCGCACGCTGCACTGACGGGCGACTGACGCGCGGCGCCCTGCGACGAGGAGACCCCGTTCAGGCGGACGGCCCTCAGCGCAGCGCGTGCAACCACGCGCGGGCGTCGGCGAAGGCCTCGTCGCTCGTCTCGGGCGTGACGTCGACGGGACGCTTGTCGGCGCGCGCGTACGAGCCGAGATAACGCACGTCGGCGGCCACGCGCTTGAGCCCCATGAGCGCCTCCCCGACACGTTCGGACGCGATGTGCCCCTCGATGTCGAGCGAGAAGCAGTAGCTGCCCATCGCCTCGCCCGTCGGACGCGATTCGAGGCGCGACATGCTGATGCCACGCGTCGCGAACTGCTCGAGCAGTTCGAGCAGCCCCCCGGCGCGGTCGGCGTGCTGGTAGAGCACGAGCGTCGTCTTGTCGTGGCCCGTCGGCGCGGGGGTGCGGGGGCGGCCCGCGGCGTCGCGGGCCTTCGTCACGAGGACGAATCGGGTGACGGCGCCCGCGTTGTCGCCGATGTGCGTGGCGAGGGTCTCGAGGCCGAATACGTCGGCGGCCATCGGCGCGCACACGGCAGCCTGGAAGTTCTCTGCGGCGTCATCGGCGAGGCTCTGCGCGGCGGCGGCCGTCGAAAGCGTCGGCACGTAGGTCGCCTGTGGCAGGTTCGACGCCATCCAGCCGCGCACCTGCGGCCACGCGTGCGAGTGCGACCCGACGCCCGTGATTTGCTCGGCGCGCGTGCCCGGGCGGGCCGCGAGGACGAACGTGATCGGCACGAGCACCTCACCGACGAGCAGCAACTGCGAGTCCGTGGGTGCGCCGGCTCCCGCGTTGAGGGCGTCCAGCGTGGAGCTCACGCCACCCTCGACGCTGTTCTCGATCGGCACCATGACGCCGTCGACGCCACCCGAACGCACCGCGTCGAGCGCGGCCGGGACGGTCGCGAACGGGACCGAGCGTTCCAGGGCAGCCGCGACGAGGTCGTCCGTCGCGGTTGGGGCGCCGGACGAGCTGGGAGTCTGGTGCGAACTCGCCTCACCGGGGGTCGAAGCACCCGCGGCAGGCGTGGTCGCGTCCGCCCCCTCGTCACTGGCGGGACGCACCGCTCCGGCGGTGTCACGCCTCTGCTGCTCGAGCCACCCCCGCAGCGCAGCCTGCGTGAACGTGCCGGCAGGGCCGAGGTAGCCGTAGGTCGGTTCGTCGTGCGTCATCGGGCATTCCCCTCACCGGCGCGCGCCGCGGCGACCGCCTGCTTCTCCTCGGGCGTGAGCTCGCTCGAACTCGCGCCTGCTTCGACACTCTTGGCGTACGTGCGTGACTCGGCGCGCCCGTGGATCGACGAGATGACGAGACCGTCACCGGCGTCATCGACGAGGGCCGCCGAGAACGACAGCTGACCCGCCATGTCGCCGAACGCGTCGTAGCGGACGACTGCGACGTGCTTGAGCGCGCGTCCCGAATCGGCGCGGGCTGCGGCGAGTTCGGTTCGAGCAGCGGCGATGTCGCGCGCCACCTGGCGCGGGCCGCCGTCGTCGTCACCGATGATGGTCGCGAGGCGGGCCTCGCTCGCGCGGACCTGCACGAGCGCCCACCCGGCGAGCAGGAGAGCACACACTGCGACGGCGAGAGCGACGGCGATCACGACGTCAGCCTATGCAACCGGGCGTGGTCGATCAGACCGGCACCCAGGCCGGGAATTCGACGCCGGCGAGGGCGGCCACCATGAGCGCCGCGAACAGCAGGCACACGACGCCACCGGCGGTGCGGATGGCGGAGAGGCTGAGCCGCTTGAGCAGCGCCTTTCCGGCGACGGCGCCCAACGCCGAGACCAGGGCGAGCGCGAGGAACGCCGACAGGCCGACGAGCCAGGGGTTGCCGCCACGCGCGACGAAACCGGCGGTCGCGAGCTGGCTGAGGTCGCCCCACTCGGCGAGGAACAGGATGAGGAAGCTCGCCCCGATCGCCTTGAGCCCCTCGGCCGGCTTGGCCTTGGCACCGAACTCCTCCTCGGCCTCCGCCTCACCCTCATCGGCCTCCTTCGCGCCCTTGATCAGCACGAAACCTGCGACGAGGAACAGCAGCGCGACGACGGCGTGCACCGGCTTCTCCGGCAGCAGGGTGAGCGCGCGGCCGAACAGCACGGCGACGACCGTCTGCACGGCGAACGCGGACGCGACACCGATCCACACGTACAGGGGCCGATACTTCGTCGCGAGCACGAGCGTCGCGATGAAGGTCTTGTCAGGGAGTTCGACGAGGAACAGCGTCGTGAAGACGGTCAGGGCGAGGGCGAGATCCACGGGCCACGAGCCTACCGGTCGCAGCGAGGATCCAGGATCAGCGTCTACGCTTGAGCGGTGTTCCGTCGGTGGCTCGTGACTGCTCTCGTCGCCGCCGTGACGTTCGCGGCGCTCGCCGTGGGCATCTCCGTCGCCAAGTCCGACACCTCCCCCACGCATCGCGCGCTGCCCGGCAACCTCGTCGTCGTCGGCATGCCGGGGCTGACATGGAGCGACATCAACCCCGACACGACACCGACGCTGTGGGACATGTCGCAGCACGCCGCCGTCGGCAACCAGCTCGTCCGCGTCATCAGCGACCACTCGTGCAGCGACGCGGCATGGGTGACGCTGGGCTCCGGTACACGCACCCCGCTCGGCTACAGCCCGCCGATGGCGGCAGCGTCCGGCACGAACGACTTCTGCCCGCCTCCGGTGAAAGGCGAGTACGACGCGACGCACCACACCTACCGCTACCCGCAGTGGAGCACGTGGGCCAAGGACGCGCTGAAACGCAACATCCCCTCACGCATGGGGCTCGTCACCTCGACACTGGAGAAGGACGGCCAGTGCGTCAGCGCCGTTGGAGAACGGGCAACGCTCGGTGCGGCGAACCGTCAGGGCGTCGTCTCGCACTACTGGCCGAGCATCTCCGGCGCTGACCTCGCCGCGTGCCCCGTCACGTACGTCTCGCTCGAGGGGCGCAGCGACGCGCAACTGCGTCAGGTGCTCGACGCGGCACCCATCGACACGACCGTCCTCGTCACCGGCCTCACCGATGACGAACGTCCCGAATCGCCGCGCGCGATCATGCTCGACGGGCCGACGGTCGGCTCCGGCATGCTGCGCTCGCGCCAGACGCGTCAGCGCGGGATCGTCACGACGACCGACATCTCCGCGTTCGTCCTCCAACGCACCCCCCGCCCGCCGGTGCTCGGCGAGGGGCGCCCCCTGTCGATCGAACCCGTCTCGACGCCCGCCGCACTGCGCTCGGTGCGCCACACCCAGACCCTGCTGCGCACCGAGCGCAACCTCGTCGGGCCGTTCTTCGTCTGGGTCGCGGCCCTCGGCGCGCTCGCCGTCACCATCGGGGCGTGGCTGTCGGTCCGCGCGCGCTGGTGGCCCTGGAGCGGACGTGACGTGGCTGACGGCGACGCCGCGGGCGTCGGCGACGCCGCGGCTCGCGCCGTCATGACGCGCCGGCTGCGGGTGGCGCGCGGTTGGTGGGCGACGACGGGTGCGCTGCTCGGTGCGGTGCCGGTGGCCACCTTCCTGGCGAACCTCTACGCCTGGTACCTCCACGACCATGCGTTGGCGTGGCTCGGCGGGTGCGTCGTCGTCATCATCGTCGTCATCGCGACGCTCGCACTGCTCGGGCCGTGGCGTCGCTGGACGCCCGGCCCTGCCGTCTTCGTCGCCTCCTGCACCGCGCTGGTGCTCGCGATGGACGCGGTGCAGGGATCGCCGCTGCAGCTCGTCAGCGTGCTCGGGCTGCAGCCGGTGTACGGCGGCCGATTCTTCGGGATGGGCAACGTCGGATACGCGCTGTTCATGACGTCATGCCTGTTCGTCGCGGCGATGCTCGCGGGGCGTTATCGCGCGATGAAACGGCCGCGGCTCGCATTGCTGACGGTGCTCGCGATCGGCGTGCCCGCCATCCTCGTCAACGGGGTGCCGCAGTGGGGCAACGAGGGTGGCGGCTCGGCAGCGTTCGTGCCCGCGATCATCTACCTGGCGATGCGTGCGCGCGGGTGGCGGATCACGCTGACGCGACTGCTGCTCGCCGCGTTGGGCGGTGCTGCGTTCGTCTTCGTCATCGGCTGGCTCGACTACCTGCGCGGCGAGAGTGCGCGCACACACCTCGGCGACATCTTCGCCGGCCTCGTCGGCGACGGGCAGGTCAACCCGATCAGGCGGGTGCTGTACGCAAACTGGCACATGCTCAACACGCATTGGTTCTACTGGTTCGTGCCGATCTGGCTCGTCGTGTGCATCGTCGTGCTCGCGTTTCCCGACGGGCCCGGGCGCTTCCTCAAGCCACTGCTCGTGCGCGTGCCCATGATGCGGCACGGCCTCATCGCCATCACGATCATGCTCGCCGCCGGATTCCTCGCCAACGACTCGGGCACCTCGATCCCGCCCGCCGGCGCGCTCGTCATCATGCCACTGCTCGTCATCGTCGCGGCGCGCCTCGGATCGCCGCGCACGAGCGAAGCCCCTCGCGTGCCTGCCGTGAAGAGTTGACGGCCGTACCCATCTGCGATTTACGTCCACATTCAACGGACGTTGCGGGAAGGCGAATGTGGATGAAAATCGCAGATGGGTACAGGCTTCCGGGGGCTTCGAGCCCTTTCCACTGATCCCTTCACACCGTCGCCGACGTAGGACGCGCGCCGCGCTCGGCCCCTTCCGTCAGACGACGACGCCCCCGGCAGCGACACGCGTGAGGCCCCCGCACCTGACGATGTGGGGGCCTCACGAGTGACGGCAAGGTGAGCGCCTGATGACGAGCGCCGCCGCGGTCGTTGCCCGGCGGAGAGCCGAGCTCAGTGCGACCTGATGGCGGACGTCAGCGCAGCGTGATCTGGCGCGAGACGATGCCGTTGCGGGCGCGACGTTCGTCGGCGGTGAGCGGCTCGGTCTCGAGCGAGGCGAACGCGTCGTCGAAGGCCTTGGCGAGTTCGGCCATCGGCGCGGCCTGCTGCTCGGGCAGGCGGTCGGTCGCGACCTCCCACACGGGCGTCAGCACACCGCACGCACGGAACGCGCCGAGGAGGCGGCCTTCGTCGTCGTTCTCCGGCATACGTGCCTTGCCGGATGCGGACAGGCGGGCGAGCGCGTCGGTGGCCTTGTTCTCGTCGTGCGGCAGCACCCAGCGAATGAAGGCGCGGTCACCGATGAGGCACCAATAGGCGGAGTCGACGCCGTCGATCGGGGCGGTCGGAGCGATCGACTCGTTGGCGTCCTCCATCGAGACGGAGGCCTCTTCGCCGATCTCGTGCTCTTCGGGGATCCAGAAGTCGAACGTCTCGTGCACGGTCGGTTCGAACGTCGTGCTCGTGATGATGTCCTGCAGGCGCGGCGTCGCGGCGCTGACGCGCGGCGGTGCGGGCAGCGGCTGGCCGTTCTCGAGCTGCGTGACAGCGATGAGCTGCGCGGCGAGGTCGCGGCTCGCGTCGCCGGATCCACCGCCCGTCTGCAGCGCCACCATCATGTCGCCGTCCTCGCGACGCAGGCCGGGCCACGCCATCGGCAGGATCGTCGCGATGACCGCCTCGTGCTCCTGCCCGTCGACCTCGAAGGTGACCTTTGCCGTCGCCGACGGGACGATCTCACGCATCGCCACCCAGTCCGTCTCACCTGCGAGGCCCTCGAATGGACGCGCGACGAACGGCGCCGGCATCTGCGACGGATCGAGCGGACGCTTGTTCTCTTTGCCCTTGCGGCGTGAAGCCTTACCCATGGTCGATGAGTCTAGTGATGTCGCGTGCCCGCGGCGGCGCGATGCGTCATCTCGCTGCGGTAGTGGAACGTCGTCAGGCGCGCGCCGCGTCGGCTGGGGCCACACGCGTGTCGCAGCGAGTGCATCTGCCGAGCGTGCGAGGCCGATGCGCCGCAAGACGCGCAG
>NZ_JBXASS010000011.1:58332-132637 GCF_058809565.1 Dermacoccus sp. MPR-E5
GAGAAATGTTTGGGCGGGCGGCCGCGGAGGCGGCCTGCCCGAGCTTGCGAGGTCAGGCGCGCCTGCGCGACGGGCCGCACGCGTGTCGCAGCGAGTGCATCTGCCGAGCGTGCGAGGCCGATGCGCCGCAAGACGCGCAGAGAAATGTTTGGGCGGGCGGCCGCGGAGGCGGCCTGCCCGAGCTTGCGAGGTCAGGCGCGCCTGCGCGACGGGCCGCCCAAACTGGCCCACACCGTGCGGCCGTTGCGTTCGTCGCTGACGCCCCATTCGTGGGCGAGGGAGCGGACGATGCGCAGGCCGCGGCCAGAGTTGACCCATTCACTCTTGGGTTTGGGCATGGGGATGTCGTCGCCGCCGCCGTCGGTCACTTCGATCTCGACGCGCGGGGCGCGCACCTTCCAGTGCACACGGATGCTGCCGTCGGGCAGGGGCTTGGCGTGGCGGATGGCGTTGGTGACGAGTTCGCTGACGACGATCTCGCATTCGCCGATGACTTCGTCGCTGATCTCGCCGTCGGAGAGGTCGTCGACGATGGTGCGGCGGATGCTGGGCACGGATTCGAGCGTCCAGTCCAGGCGGACGGTGCGGACGCGGGCGTCGCTCGACATGTCGTGGCTACCTCGTGCGGTCGGACCTCGCGGGGCGGGGTGGTGTTCAGCGTTCGTTCAACCTTGCCACACATCGCAACGGGCGTGGGGTTGAGTGCGCGGCCCCACGGGTGCGCCGCGGCGGATCTGAGCGAACCGGCCGGGGATGGAGCTGGCATCCCGGCCTCGGTGTCAGTGGCTGTGCGGTTCGGGAGGCAGTCGCCGAAGAGGCAGGCGCTGGTCGATGCTGAATGCTGCCGCCTGCAGGGCTCCGCGAGCGTGGGGCCACACGGCATCCAGGGCTCCGTGAGCGTCGGATTCGGGCCAATCCCGAGCGAAACTCTCATCATTCGGCACTGCGAACTCACACAGAAGCTCAGCGCGAACGGCGCACATGCCGTCGTCCCCGGTGGCGGTGATGTCGATACGAACCCGGGCCGCCTTCTCGAAGTGGGCCGCGTCGAAACTCGCACTCATCTTGCCCGCGAGAGGAGCCCACTCGGGTAGCTCGTCGTCAGCCTTCACAGCCGCGCTGGTGCTCAACACCGTCACCGCTCGCAGCTCCACGTCGACCCCGGCGATCAGCACGGTCAGGCACCCACGGCGAAGATCATGGTGCGGGCATCGCGTCGCGCACGAGGCACTCCCACCACCGGAGCGACATCTTCGGGCTCGATGTCGACGGTCAACGTCGGGCGGGCAGGGTTGACGACGTGTCGCACCTCTGCGCCCACGGCGATGGCATAGCGACGCAGCGATGACAGGTGGAGATCGCGGTTTCCTGCTTCGATGCGCGCGACACCGCTCTGCGAGATCCCCATGCGTTCGCCCACGTCACCTTGGGACAGGTTCTTCGCCTTGCGCAGCTCGACGAGGCGGCTCAGCCACTCCTCCTCGTGCACGAGGTTGCGCTCGGCGAGACGATCCTCGTCCGTCTCTGGCCCGAAGATGTCATCGAGAAAATCCATCACACACCCCCACGTATGCACTCAGAGTCATATGCCCCAGTATGACTCATGAACTGAAATGCGCGAGGCGCACCGCCTCAGCCTCGTCCATGTGCCCGTTCTGGGCTGCGCGCCACCCTGCTGTGTCGGGGTACTTGGCCCGGAACGTCAAAAAGGTGAGCTCATCGAGGTGCTCGGGCTCGGTGAAATACAGCCGGGCTGCCAGGTGAGCACCGTCCTCGTCGATGACGTTCTTCCACCGCATCTCGAGCACGAGTGGCCGCCGCACGGATTGTTTGACGTCGTGCGCGCATCCCCTCTGCGACGGGCCGCAGGGACAGAACTGCAATGTGCCTTCCAACGCCCGGTCGCGCTTGCGCTTGATCTGAGCGCGCAGGTCGGCGCGAACCGCCGGCGGCAGGGACGCCAGCATCTCGCGCAGGCCAGGGTCTGCTCGCGCAACATCCGGCGTCACCCACATCGCGGCGCCGTCACGCGTCGACCGGACTCCGGGCGGCCACGCCAGCCTCATCCGGCACCTTCACTCATCATGATCCCGAGAGTGCCACCCGCCACCGACAACGCTCAACGCTCACTCGAGTAGGGCCTCAGCGCGGTTCAGCACCTCACGAACCGAAGCGGTACGCCGCTGGCGGCCGAACGTGGCGAGCGTGGCGGCCTGGACTTCGGGCGCTGACGCCGGAGCGCCGAGCTGGTCGGTCCAGTAGCGCAGCGCGTTCGCTACTTCGCGTGGACACAGATCCTCCGGCTTTGCCCGGGGCCCGGGCCGGAATTGCGTCCACTCCGCGAGCTTGATGTCCACCGGCCAGATGAAGCCATCACTGTCGATGTCGCCCGGGAGCTGCTTGATCTGGCGCATCAGGCTCCGCCGCAGGGCAGGTGAGATGCGACGCTCGAAGGCTGCGGCAGTAAGCCGCGCCAGCCGTTCCGTCGACACCGGCCCTTCTGTCTCTACGATGATCTTCAGCGCGCCTTGCACACGTTGACGGCAAGCGTCCCGTTTCAAGTTCTCGATGTCCGAACGCTCCCCGAGGATGACGGGGTGCCACGGTTCGTATGCCAGCCGTTCGTCGCCGAGTGGGGCACCGTCCAGCACTGCGGGGATGGCGGGGATGGGGACCTCCGGCGTGACGGCCCCGTCGATGTCCTCCGCGGGCATAAGCTCGCGCCGCGCTGGCATGGGCTGCCCACCCCCGTACAGTGCGCGTCCAACGTCGTCACGAATCGCAGCGAGACGGCGCGCCCCCTCAACGTCTCCCAGCGCATCGAGGAGTTGCGCAGCATGGTCACCGGCGCGCCATGCGTCGTGGGGTTCGAGAACGTCGTTGTGTCTTTCCGTGTTCCGGAGCTGGCGCAGCTGGGTGCCGAGGGACGAGACGCGTCGGGGATGTCGCGGGTCATCGTCAAATGGGTAGCCGAGTTCACCCAGTCTCTCGGTGAGCATGCGCAACTGCGCGGCGAGGTCGTTTCGCGAGTACTGGCCGCGTGGACGCCCCCGGGATTCGTCGAGGGCTCGGAGAATCTCCGTCCATTCCAGACCGTGGAGGAACTCACGAAGACGCGCGTCGATCAGCGGCTCGAGTCTTTCTTCGAGAGCGTCGAGAGCCCGGCGGACCTCGTGCCTCGTCTGCACTGGGTCACTCATCGCGCGTCCTCCGCATACTTCGGGGCCAGGGTTTCCATCTGCTGCATGACTCTCACGATGGCTTCGGGTTGCTGATCCGGCGGGTAGCCGTACTTGCGCAGCAGTCGTCGGATGGTGGTGCGTAGCTTGGCGCGCACGTCTTCACGCACCGTCCAGTCGATGCGCGTGTCGCGTCGCATGGCGGCCACCAGATCACGCGCGATCTGAGCGAGCACGTCGTCGCCCATGACGTCGACGGCGGCTTCGTTCTCGGCCACGACGTCGTAGAACGCCAACTCGTCATGTTCCAGCGGTGGTGAGAACCGCTCACCACGCCGCCCCTCGGCTGCGGCCTCCTTGGCGAGCTCGACGAGCTCGGCGATCACCTCGGCCGACGTCAGCTGCTGGTTGGTGTACTTGAACATCAGTTCGTTGACGCGTTCGGAGAACAGCTTGGAACGCACCTCGTTGCCGGCGGTCGCGGTGCGCGCGTCGGTGAGCAACTGCGCCTTGAGCGCGTCGATCGCGGCCTGTGCACGGTCGGGCTGTGCGGCCTCTTCGATCCAGGTCGGCGACAGGTCCGACAGCGTCGGCGGTTCGAGCCCGGCGGCACGGTAGATGTCGACGACACCCGTCGCCTCGGTCGACTCGACGACGAGGGCCCCGAGCTGCAGTCGGATGTCCTCCGGGATCGGTTCACCGCGCGCGACACGATCGGCGGCGTCGCGCTTCGCCATCCACTCGCGCACCTCACCGAAGAAACGCACCTGCGGGCGCACCCGCTCGACCGTCGTCTCACCGGCTGCGAGCGCCCACGCTCGCGCGAGCTTCGCGGCGGTCACCCGGAACTGCTCACCCAGGGGCCGCACGTCGGGGTCGCCCTCGTCGCGGTTGCCCGGCGTCAACGGCGAACGCAACGCATTCGTGACGGCGAGCGCCGCGTTGCGCCACGCGCGCGGCGTGTCCTCGTTCGCCAGGGCACGCCAGTCGACGCCGGCAGCGGTGACGGTCTCCTCCAGCGAGTCGACGAGGTCGAACACGATCTCTGCGGCTTCACCGGCCGTCTGCCCGACGGCTTTCTCGCCGGGCGTCCCGGCCTCGCGGGTGAACTCGCCGAGCGCCTTCGTCAGGTTCTCCGCGAGCGGCGCGTACGCGACGAGCAGGCCGTCGGCCTTGCCCCGGTAGGTGCGGTTGACCCGGGCGAGGGTCTGCATGAGCAGTGCGCCCTTGAGCAGACGGTCGATGTAGATCGTGTGCAGCGCCGGCGCGTCGAAGCCGGTGAGCATCATGTCCTTGACGATGACGATCTCGAGCGGGTCGTCCGCGTTCTTCATCCGCTTCTTCACGGCGGCCGTCGCGCTGGGGCGTCGCAGGTGTTTCGTCACCTCGGCGTCGTCGCTCGGCGTGGCGTTGTAGACGACCTTGATGACGCCCTTGTCGTCGGCGTCGTCGTGCCATTCCGGGCGCAGCGCGACGATCTTCGCGTAGAGACGCGCCGCGGTGCGTCGCGTCGCGCAGACGATCATCGACTTGCCGGGCCCGCCGATGAACGGCGCCATGAGTTCGCGCCGCCTCTCCCAGTGGCTCACGACGTCCGCGGCCAACTTCTCGAGACGTTCGTCGGAGCCGTAGATCGTGTCGAGCTTGGCGATGCTCTGCTGCAGTCGCGCCTTGTCGGCGTCGTCGAGCCCGGCGGAGACCTCCTCGGCGCGTTCGTCGATGTCTTCGTCGCCGAAGCCGTCGACGCGTTGTACCTGGATGAGGCGCTGCTCGAACGCGACCGGCACGGTCGCGCCGTCCTTGACGGCTCGCAGCAGGTCGTAGACGTCGATGTCGTCGCCGAACACGCGCCGCGTGTCGCGCTCACCTTCGGCGATGGGGGTACCGGTGAACGCGATGAGCGTCGCGTTCGGCAACGCCATCTTGAGGTGACGTGCGTACCCGTCGAGGGTGTCGTAGTGGCTGCGGTGCGCCTCGTCGGCCATGACGATGATGTTGCGCCGATCCGACAGCAGCGGATGGTCGGCGCCCGCTTCGCGTTCGCTCTGGGTGAGGCCGAACTTCTGCAGCGTCGTGAAGTAGATGCCGCCCGTCAGCTGTTCGCTGAGCAGGCGCCGCAGCTCGTCGCGCGAGGCCACCTGCTTTGGTTCCTCCGGCAGCAGGGCGCTCACCCGGAACCCGTCGAAGAGCTGGGTGTCGAGTTCTTGACGGTCGGTGATGACGACGACCGTCGGGTTCGCGAGGCGCTGGTGGCGCATCACCTTGGCCGTGTAGAGCTCCATCTCCATCGACTTGCCGGAGCCCTGCGTGTGCCAGACGACGCCGGCGCGGCCGTCACTGTCGACGGCGTTGATGGTGGACGCGACGGCTTTCGTCACGGCGAAGTACTGGTGGGGTTTGGCGATGCGCTTGCCGAGGCCTTCTTCGGATTGATCGAACGCGATGAAGTCGCGCATGATCTGCCCGAACCGGTCGATGTTGAACAGGCCCGTCAGTGTGAGGTCGAGTTCGGTCGTCGCCTCGCCGTCGAGGTCGGTCTCGCCGAACTCCATGAGGTGGCCCTCTTCGTCGACGCTCCACGGCGCGAAGTGGTTGTACGGCGTCCACGGCGTACCGTACTTCGCGCTGATGCCGTCGCTCGCGACAACGAACGCGCAGAACCGGAACGCCATCGGAAACTCGCGCAGGTACGTCTGCAACTGGTTGTAGGCGCCCTCCACCGTCGCGTTCTTCGCGGCGGCCTGCTTGAGTTCGACGATGACGAGCGGCAGGCCGTTGACGTAGAGGACGACGTCGAAGCGACGCTCGCGCTCACGGCTGCGGATGGTCACCTGCTGCACCGCGAGGTAGGCGTTCTTCGAGACGTCGCCGTGAGCCATGAAGTGGATCGTCGGGCTCTGCTCGCGGCCCTCGTCGTCGACGTACGTGATGCCCGCGTAGCCGCGGATGAGGATGTCGTGCAGGCGCTTGTTCTCCGCCAGCGCGTCCTGCGACTGCGGCGCGAGTACCTCCGCCTTCGCCTGCTGCAGGTACTCCTCGGGCACCCCGGGGTTGAGGTCGCGCAGCTTCTGACTCAGCGTGCCGTGCAGGACGATGTCGGCCCACGACTCGCGCTCCTTCGAGCCGGGTGCCAGCTCCTTGCCGTGCTTCGGCTGCCACTCCAACTCGCCGAGCTGATCGAGCACGAGCTGCTCCCAATCGGCCTCAGTCATGACCGGCACTCACACCACCCCTTCCACGCGCTTCTCCGCGTCCCTGACGGTGATCTTGCCCGACATGAGCAGCGTCAACAGCTCATCGCGAGTTTTCGCGAGGGCTTCGTTCTCCGCCAACGCGCCCAGAGCCCTCACATGCATCGCGCTCACGCGCTCTTCCACCTCCGGGGCTGCCGCCCGATCGATGACGGGGAGGCGCGTCTGACGCACTTCTTTTCCGTTGACGGACGCGAAGACTGTGCCGGTTCCCTGGAACTCGTTCCAGGCATGTGAACTCGCCCGCACGGTGTAGAAGAAGGACACAGGGTTCTCGTATGCACGCAGCGCAGCAAGGCCTCGGCCGATACACGTGGGCTCAATCGCGACATTCACCTCACCGACCGGAGCGCGCACAGCGAACAGAACGTCCCCCGCCTGGGCCATCCTGACGGGCTGAGTCGCAAAGACCCTGCGTGTCGGCGACAGCAGCCCAAAGTCACGCACACCTTGGAAGAAGGTAACGCCGCCCCCGTCCTCATTGAGGTATTCGCCCTTAGGAGATGAACCCATGACCACTTGCGCCCGCTCCTCCAGGGGCAGGGACTGAGAGGAGAAGGCTCCGCTCACGATGCCCTCGGAGAGCGAGACCGCAAGCTCAGCGACCCGACGGTTGGCGGCGATCTTGTCATCCAACGCCCCCAGCACCTCGGCTAAACGCTTGCGTTCACTGGCGTCAAAGAGCACCACGGGAAGCCGACGCAGAATCTCCCCATTCATGGACAACATGGTTGACCCCGCCGCGTGCTGAAGCAGCCAGGATTTACACGAACGTTGTTGCAGGTACAAACCCCAGAAGCGCGCGTCCACCTCCGATTCGAATCGCAGTGCTATACCGTCACTACCTAGGAATAGTGGACCGTATTCCGGCGAGATCCAAGAACTACGCTCGACGCCCCCCTTCCGGGCAACTACCACATCATGGCTCGTAAGAGTGAACCTCGGCAAGCGCTCAATCGTCGCTGCAGAAACTCGCGGCGTGGAATCGTTGATCTGGACTGCACCTGCCCGGATCTCTCCGACCGAGACCAGCGGCACCCCGCCATCGCTGGCGTATTCGTTCGCCTTTAGCTGGGTTCCGAACGGGCCAGTTTGCACGGCGCGCAGTTCTGGCACCTCCCCCAACGTCGTCACGCCAACCTCCTCAACTGCTCGCGCACGACGGCATCGAGGCATGCCGACTCGTCGAGCGCGGCCGTCAGTTCCTTCGTCAGGCGGGCGATCTTCTCGTCGATGGGTTCGGAATCCTCTTCTGCCGCAGCGGCGCCCACGTATCGTCCGGGCGTCAACGCGTAGTCGGCGGCGCGGATCTCGTCGAGCGTCGCGCTTTTGCAGAAGCCGGGCACGTCCCCGTACTCACCCTCAGCCGAGGCGCGGCCACGCCACGTGCGGAACGTGTTGGCGATGCGCGTGATGTCGTCGTCGGAGAACGTGCGCTCCACCCGGTCGACCATGTGGCCGACCTCGCGGGCGTCGATGAACAGCACCTGCTTGCGGCGATCCTCGGCGCCTGCCGTGCCGGCCGCCTTGTCCTTCGCGAAGAACCACACACACACCGGGATGGCCGTGCCGCGGAAGAGGTTGCCCGGCATCGCGATGACGCACGAGACGACGTCGTCCTCGAGCATCGCCTTGCGGATGTCGCCCTCACCGCCGGTGTTCGACGCCATCGTGCCGTTCGCCATGACGACGGCCGCTTCACCGCGCGGCGTCAGCTTGCTCAGGATGTGCTGCATCCACGCGTAGTTGGCGTTGCGGGCCGGCGGCACCCCGTACGTCCAGCGCGCGTCGTCGGTGTTGCGCGACCAGTCCTTCTGGTTGAAGGGCGGGTTGGCCATCGCGTAGTCGGCCTTCATGCCCGGGTGGATGTCGCGCGCGAACGTGTCGCCCCAGCGCGGCCCGAGACCCTTCGAGTCGATGCCGTGGATGGCGAGGTTCATCTTCGCCAGACGCCACGTCTCCTCGATGCTCTCCTGCCCGTAGACGACGATGGCGCTCGGATCCTCGTCGTGACGTTCGAGGAACTTCTCGGCCTGCACGAACATGCCGCCGGAGCCGCACGCCGGGTCGTACACGCGCCCCGAGTGCGGTTCGAGAATCTCGACGAGCGTGCGCACGAGCACCGGCGGCGTGAAGAACTCGCCGCCCCGCTTGCCCTCGGCCTTGGCGAACTTCTCGAGGAAGTACTCGTACACCTCGCCGAGCAGGTCGCGCGCCTTCGTCGCGCCCTCACCGGTGAAGCGCACCGAGTTGAACAGGTCGATCAGTTCGCCGAGGCGTCGCTGGTCGATGTTGTCGCGCCCGAAGATCGTCGGCAACGTGCCCTGCAGCGACTCGTTCTGCTTCATCAGCGTCGCCATCGCCTCGTCGATGAGCTTGCCGACACTCTTGCTCTCCTGGCCCGCGGAGGCTTCCATGCCCTTCGCGTGACGGGCGATAAACTCCCAGCGCGCGTTCGTCGGCACCCAGAACACCCCGTTGCCGACGTACTCGTCCCGGTCTTCGAGCGTTTCGGCGACGTAGTTCTCCGCCTCGTCCGCGAGCTCCTCACGGATCTGCTCGCGGCGCTCCTCGAACGCATCCGAGACGTACTTGAGGAAGACGATGCCGAGCACGACATCCTTGTACTGGCTCGCGCTCATCGAGCCGCGCAGCTTGTCCGCGGCCTTCCACAACGTGTCGTGCAGTTCCTTCTTCGACGACGGCGCCATCGCGGCAGCCTTGGCCTTGGGTGGGGTCACGGGGTCTCTCCTTGCAGGTACGAGCTTCGAGTCTTCGGTGCCGCGTCGAGACGTGTGCGCGTCGTTTCACGGCAGATGGATGTGGCGGGATCGGGGACGCACCGACGAGGTTCGAGTCCCTGTTGCTGGTGTGGCCATCCCCTGCGGCGACAGGAGGGGACGCGCTGCTCGGCAGAGTGGGGGCACGCCTGGGGCCCACCATCGATGTCAAGGCTTCGAGTCCCTTTACATCGGTGTTGTGGCCTCGCTTGGACGAGCCACTGCAGTGGCGGTCGCGCGGATCGGACGATCAGTCTTCCAAACTGATCACACGACATTGCTCCCGGCTGCAGAAAGCGCGCCGCTCGAGTCGCGGGTTCAAGTCCCGTTACTCGCGGCGTTTCTGCCTGCGGCCATCGACGGACTGTTGCTCCGTAGGTCGAGACGCCGACCTCATAGGTGTTCCACAACCACCTGTTTACAAGGCAGGTGGACAGTTGCCCCTGCCACTGCCAATCACGGACGGTCATGCGGCGCCGCCCCTCGACGCTGCTTCTTCTTGCATGTCATGCATAGGACGCGTGGACGAGATCTCGGCGCGCAAGACGCCTTCTGCGATGCCGGTGAGCACCGTCGTCTCGTACGCGTCGAGCGCTGCGAGCTGGTCGCGCAAGGCCCGTCGCCGCACGGCCACCGTCGTCGCGACACGCTGCGCCGCGTCGGCCTGCTCGGCCGGCGTGAGATGAAGGTGCCAACCGGCGGTGTCGACGCCGCGCTGAGCGTTGATGTCGAGCGCAGCCTGCGCCGAGATCAAGCGCAAACCGTCGGGCGCGCCACTTCGAGGTCGCAGGATGCGTGCCGGCGTCTGCACGACGCGTCCACCCCGCTCGTCGACGATCGCGGCCGGCCGTTCGACGGCGACGAACACAACATCCCCAGGTTCGGTGTAGCGCACCTGCGGCACGACACGCTCGACCTCGAGACGATCCACGCGCCGCGCACCGACCGCGCGCAGGCCCCGCACCTCGTCAGCACCGATGACGTCGACGAGCGCGCCTCGCGTCGCCGCGGTGATCTCGTCCGGCACGCGGTGGCCCCGACGCACACTCGCCCACGTGCTGACGACGTCAGCCCAGGTCTTGGGCGCCTGGGCGGCAACCAACCCCGCGGAGACGAGGTCGACCTCGGACGCCAACGGCGCGCCGGCGCGGCTCTCGTGACCCCACGCCTGGGCAAGCACCTCACCGCCGTCACGCGGCTCGCGCACGCCGGGCGGAACGACGAGCGACGGCTCGTCGAGCAGGTTGTACGTCGCGCGATGACGCGCCCGCAAGAATGCGTGCGTTGCGCGATCACCCGAGCAGGCGGCGGCGACATCCGCAGCAAGGGCATCGCACTCACCGGGGTCTAGCGCGTGGTTCGCGTGGTCGCCGTACGTCGTGAAAGCCGGGCGCGTGTCGTCGGTGTTCGGGGCCAGTGCCCACAGTGCGAGGCGGCGGCGACCCGTCGCGCGCAGCATCCCCTTCGGCAGCGTAGCGACGTAGCGTAGCGGCAGCGTGTAATCCGGTGCGGGGCCGGCTCGCTGCTCCTGACGATGACGTGACACCGCCCTCTGGGCCTGGCTGATGTTGAAGCACTCACGGCGGGCTTCGTCGAGGTTCGATCCCTCGCCGAGGGTGCCGACGAGAAGATCGGCGGGGGCGAGGACGAGGGCCACGTCGCGATCTGCAAGGTCATGGGAGACGGCGCGAACCTTCTCGAACAGCGTGATGGCAGCATGCGCGTCGGCGCGGTTCTCGACGATGACGTGGAGGTTGTCGCCTGCGTCGGTGCCCGTCGTCTCGATTCCGCGCGCGGCGAAGGCGCGTAGAGCCAGGCGTGACGCAGCCGAGGCCCGGCCCGGTGCCACCTCGACGCCTTTCTCGCGCACACTCAGCCCGGCGTTGAGCGGCATGGTGCCCTGGCCGAGGGATGACGTTCCGTCGGCGGGGATGTCCGCCGCGACCTGTGTCAGCAGGGCCAGCGCGCCCTGTCCGTGAAGGACGACGTGATGGTCAGCCGTCGCCACCGCACGCAGCAGCGACGTGAACATCGCGGCGGCGTCGACCGTGAGCGAGTGCTCCGCGAAGGCTCCGCCCCGTGCGTGCTCCGCCGCGACGAGCCGCCACAGCACGCGTTCACCGCCGTAGCCGGCTTCAGCGAGGGTGTCGACGTCGGCGACGAGGGCTGCGTCATCGAGAGCCGCGAGCATCTCGCGCGGCGGGAGCAACGCCGGCAGCTGCGCGTCCAGAATCGCGTCGAGCGCCGTCTCCGCGTCGAGGTCGGCGAGGAGTTCGCCGGTGAGGGCCTGCAGGAGCAGCAGACTCGACGCGGCGTCGAGATGCTCACGGATCGTCGCGAAACGGGACGAATGGAGCGCCGCATCGACCGCCGCGTCCGGGTTGTTGCCGCGGCCCGTACGAGTGAGCCATTCGCCGACCGCGTCGGCGCTGAAAGTGAGCGAGCGCACGTCAACAGGGGCCGGGAACCCACCCTCGGTCGTGGGGTAGCGCGATCGCCACATCGACACGACGGCTCGTCGGACGCCCGCGAGGTCGGCCACCTGCTGCATCGTCAGGGTGTCAGGCATCGGCGGCTCCTCTCATGGTCTCGGGCGGTTCTCAGGGGGCTGGAGGCGACAGCTGACCGATGCGGCGGCTGCGGTCGCCCCTCGGCACTGACTCTACGGCGCTGAGCTCGCTTGCATATGGACTGCGCGATAAGTGGTCTTATCGCGTTGCTGGTTCCTCCACTCCGCGTCGGGGACTGATGGTGGGGACACGACGCACCACCCGCACCGAACGAAGGAGAGCTGACGATGAGCCGCCGCACCCCGTCCCACATCCGCACCACCCGCCGTGCCCCGCGGCACTTCGCGAAGAAGCATCCCGACCGCAGCTGCGACACCGGAAAGATCCGCTACCGCGATCACGCCGCCGCCGTCAGCGCCCTGCACAGCGCCGCGACGGCCCGCCACTTCGCCGAACTGGCCGGCAACGACACCCGTCGTCGCGAGAGCCGCATCTACGCGTGCGCCATGTGCCAGGGATTCCACCTGACGTCGATGCGCGACCTCGCCGCTGCGTGAAAACGACGTTCTGAAAAAAGCCTTCCCTCACCTGTCCGATTCAGCGGGCACCGTCAGGCGTTCTTTTCACCAGGGCACAAAAACCGCCCTCCCGCACGCACCCGGTAGGTGCGCATGAAAGGAAATCGATCATGGCAGACCTCATCGCGTCGCTCGGCGCGAACCTCACCGACCCGCCTCACCGCGTCGACCCCATCACCCTCTGGGGTCAGCTCGGGTACGGGATCACGCTCGCCGTGGGCCTGGCCCTGCTGATCGCCGCCGGCATCGCGTGGGAGCATTCCGATAGGGGCGCGGCAACATGCTGGCTCGCTGGAACTTTCGCTGCCGTCTGGGCCGAGACCGGGTACCTGCGTGCCATTCATCCCGACAGCACCGCGCTGTTCCGTGGCGCTGTGGTGGCCTTCATCGTCGTGACGCTGGCGGCCGCCCTGCTGGGGCGATTCTTGCGCCCTGACGCCTCGTGCGTCCTCAGCGTCGCAACCGGCGGCCTCACCGCCTTGCTCCTCTCCATCGCCGCGGATCACTTCTATGAATACCTGGCTTCCGTCCCGGTGGCGCTGGGCACGCTGGTCGTCGCCGGGGTGATCGCCTTCGTCGTCACGAACGACCGCCTTCGGTAAGCCCCGCGCATGGGTCCCGTCTCCCGGTACCGACCGCGTTGTCGGTGCCGGGAGACAGACTCACCACAACGACACGAAAGGGAGATGGCCATGGCACTCGAGATCGACCTTGACGAGGACGAAGAACTGACCGACGAAATGGTTCAGCAGCTGGAATGGGCGGAGGCTTACGAGGTCGCATCCGACCTCGATGGGCACCTGCCCCACCCCGCTGACGTTCTGTGGGCACTCAAGCAGATCTACTGGGAAGCAGAAGACGAACTCGAACTCGATCAGGAGCATGGCATCGCCGACGGCACCGTAAAGTCCTACCTCGCCAGCCGGTACGACGAGATCGACGAGGCACTCGATCTCTACAACCTGGTGAACGTCGACCTCGAATCCATGACGCTTGAGCAGCTCGATCATTGGGTCGCCATCGCGCGCCCCGTCGCCCGCGCCGGCGCCGAACGTGCCGGGGCGATACCACTTGCGAACGTCCTGGTCGAGTAGATCTGAATGCTCCGGCACCACACGCGTCACCGTGTCGACATCGACACCGCGATCACCGCCTGACAATCACCGACGAATCTGAGGACCCGATGACCGAACCGCGACCCACCCGGGAATACAACGCGACCGTGACACTGCGCGAGCGCCCTGGTGACGACACGATCGACGACCTGCTCGACGGCCTCGTAGGCCTCGGCCCCGCCGTCGGACTGAGCGGCACCGAAGCGAACATCCTCCTGACCGTTGATGCCGTGGACGCCGAGTCCGCCGCGACGATGGCCCGCGCAACCGTGGAGCGGCACTGCGCCGTCCAGGCCGTCGACGCCGTCCTCACAGCGGACGAGCCGCGGCTCTGACCGGGGAAGACCTGATGCTGAAGGTACGTCGGCCGGGCACCCGGGACGGCCACCGTCGACGTCGACGGTGCACCGACGAAACTCATGTCCCACCTCCACGTGAGCGATCTGTCTGCTACGCGAGGAGAAACCATGGATGCCCCCACGCCGCGCTCAGGGTGTAGAATTCGGAGCAATAGACCCCCTCCCAAGCCTCTCCGCGATGCTCAAATGGGAGGGGCCTTTTCATATCCGGGGGCACCGATGAAACCGAGCCTGACGTCGGTCGAGCAGGTTGATCTCATGACTAGTCGAGGCTTGCATGTCGGTCGCCCGGTGGAGGCCGCTGCCCTTCTGGAGAGGGTGGGTTACTACCGGTTTTCGGGGTCCGCGCCTTCATTCCAGCGTGCGGTGCGGCGCGACGAATTCGAGCGAAATGGGGGCCCTACCCCCGGATCTTGGACACGGGGTGTGATTACGCAGCAGGTCGCAGCGTAGCGGTGTAGCCGGTCTCGAAGGCGTCCGGCGAGGTGTAGCGACACCACGAGTGGCGTCGCTTGGTGTTGTAGCGGACGAGCCATCTGAAGACCTGCCGACGGCAGGTCAGCTCGTCACTCCAGCAGGCGGCGTCTTGGAGGACCTCGCGCTTCATGGTGGCGTTGAACGACTCTGCGAGGGCGTTGTCCGCGCTGGTGCCGACGGCGCCCATGGACTGGGTGACGCCGAGCTTGCGGCAGAGCTGGGCGTAGGCCTTCGAGCAGTAGACCGAGCCGTGGTCGCTGTGGAAGATCGCGCCCTTGAGGCTGCCGCGGGTTGCGGCGGCTGCCTTGAGCGCGTCCTCGACGAGCTCGGTGCGCATGTGGTCGGCGACCGCCCATCCGACGAGCCGTCGGGAGTAGCAGTCGATCACGGTCGCCAGGTACAGGTTCGTCCCGTCGGCGATCGGCAGGTAGGTGATGTCGCCGACGTAGCGCTCGTTGGGGCGCTCGGCGGTGAAGTCGCGTTTGAGCAGGTCGGGGTACTTCTGCCCCGACGGCTCGGGGATCGTGGTGCGGACCTTGCGGCGCTTCATGTAGCCGCGGATGCCCTCAAAGCGCATCACCCTCGCGACACGCTTGTGGTTGACCCGCTCACCGGCAGCCGCGCTGTCACCGAGTTGAGCGTTGAGCTCGGCGGTGATCCGTGGCGCGCCCTGAGTGTTGTCGGCGGAATGGACGGTCCGGATCCGCTCAGCCAGCGCTGCGTCGTCAGCGGCTCTGGCCTCTCGTGCCGGGGCCGCGTTGAGCCAGGCGTAGTAGGAGGAGCGCTCGATCTCGACGAGCTTGCACAGTCGCTTCACCTCGAAGGTGGCGGAGTTATCGGCGACGAACTGGAAGCGACTCACCAGCGCGTCTCCCCGGCGAAATACTTGGCCGCCCGCTGCAGGATCTCCCGCTCGGTCGTGAGCTTGGTCGTCTCTGCTCGCAACGCCGCGTTCTCAGCTTCGAGCCGGGCGACCCGCTGCTCAAGCGGCTCGACTCTCACGGGCGAAGACGGTGTCGTTCTGGGCTTCAGCGGGCTGGAGGTCAACGTCCCGTCAGCGGCGGTCTTCTTGCCGGTCCCGTAGACCTCGAGCCAGTGCCGAAGCGTGCCGCGGACGATGCCGAGGTCATCGGCGATGCCGCGGACCGTGGCGCCCGGGGTGGTCTCGTACAAGTCGACGGCCTGACGACGGAACTCTTCGGAGTAGTTCTTCCTGGCCATGATTCTTCGATCATCTCGCTTCCCCAGCAGATGCTGGATTCAGCGTGTCCAAGAACCGGGGTCAGGCCCCGGGTGACTTCGAGCCCTCTGCCGCTCGTATCCGCCCATTTCGCTCGATTTCACGACCGCCGAGCTGGACAGAAGCGTGCAGGATGCGCGGCTCGGGCCTACGGTCGACGACATGAGCGACCACGACACCAGCGCACCCACATCACACCCCCTGCCCCGCGGCATCCAGCACATCGGCGTCACCGTGCCCGATCTCGAGGCCGCCACGCGTTTCTTCGTCGACGGTCTCGGCGCGAAGGTGGCCTACGACGGGTTGAGCACCGACGACGAGCCACGCAGCGGCGACGAGGTCGAGCGGCAGCTCGGGCTGCCGCGGGGCGCCGCGATCCACAAGCAGCGCATGTTCGTCATCGGCGAGGGCCCGGGCCTCGAGGTCTTCGAGATCAGTGGCGAGCAACGCCCCGCGGCGGGACTCGCCGACTTCGGACTCAATCACATCAGCTTCTACTGCGACGACATCGACGGCTCGCTACAGCGCCTCGTCGACGCCGGGGGCATCGCGCTGTCGGAGGTGCACGGCAACAGCCGGTACGAGGATTCGCCGGGCAACGGCAGCGTCTACGTCAAGGCGCCGTGGGGCATGCTCATCGAGCTGCAGACGATTCCCAACGGCCACTACTACCCCGACGACTCCGAGTCGGAGGTCTGGATGCCGCAGCCGCGGTGATGTGCCACGTCAGCACGTCTGACCGCGTCCCACCCCCACACGCCCCGATACAGCAGGGCTGCGGCTCCCTCGTGTCGCCTGCCCTCAGCCCCAGAACGCCTCGCGAGCCTTGAGCGCCTTCTTGGGCTTGTTGGTGATGATGGCGTCGACACCGTTGCGCAGGCAGCGTTGGATGTCGTCGGGGTCGTCGACCGTCCACACGTGCACCTCGTGTCCGCGTGCGTGCTGTTCGGCGACGAGGCCCGGGTTGCGGCGCAGCATGCCGACGCTCGTCGCCGCGATCGAGATACCGGGCGGCAGTTGGCCGCCGCGGACGCGCTGCGGCACGACACCCTCCATGAGCCACGCGAGCGGCACCTGCGGCGCCAGCGTCGTCATGCGGGAGACGGCGGGCAGCGAGAACGACATGACGCGGACGTTGCAACGCGACGGGTCCGGTGTGTCGAGGCCGAATTCGGCGAGCGCGCGCGCCAGTTCTTTCTCGACGCGTCCGGTGTGCTTCGACGGATGCTTCGTCTCGACGGCGAGGTCGACGCGGCGCCCGGCGTCGAGCGTCGTGCGCAGCAACTCCTTGAACGTGAGCAGGCGTGAGCCGCTGCGGTCGGCGATCTCCCAGTCGTCGTCGGTGTCGTCAGATTCGAGACGCGCCTTCCACGACCCCCAGTCGAGGCCCTCGAGCTTTGCAAGCTCCAGGTTCGAGATCGCGCCCCGCCCGTTCGACGTCCGCTTCGCCGTGCGGTCGTGCACGCAGACGAGGTGACCGTCAGCGGTCAGCCGGACGTCACACTCGAGCGCGTCGGCACCGACGCGGATGGCGCGTTCGTACGCCTCGAGCGTGTGCTCCGGTTCGTGGTGCGACGCCCCGCGATGCGCCACCACCTGAGGGCGCTCACCGGACAGCGTCGGCAGATCGAGCGGCGCGACGGCTGGGCGAGCCGCGCGATAACCTGCAGCGAGCGCCTTGGCCGGGCGCGGGACGGCAAGACGAGACTTCGACGAACTCACCACTACATCCCTACCCCCCGCGCATGAATAGCGGGTTAATGAGGCGCCACTCGTCCGCACCACAGACGCTACGGTCTCGGCGCGTGGCTCTCATTCGTGAACGCACCTCGCGGGCGGGCCACCGCTCCTCGCGGTTCGTCGCAGGCGCGCAGTCCGCGGCGCGCGCCTCTCGCGTCGGCCGGCAACGGTCGGCGATCTGGCGATTCTGACGGGTGGGGGCGCGTCTCGTACGGGCCAACGCGCTCGGCGCTCCCTCCCTTTCCGCGGAATGGCGGGGTTGTCGGGCGTGGAGGTTATGGTGACCGGGATCACCAGCCGCACTGGCCGCACCCGCCCGAGGAGGCGCGCATGCCCGACACGACACCCGACGATTTCACCGAGACCGCGACGCCGGACGTCCGCGTCGCACGTCGCGGTTCACTAGCGCGCATCCTGCTGAACCGGCCCAAGGCCATCAACGCGCTCACGACCGACATGGTGAACGCCGTGAGCGCCGCGCTGGAGCACTGGGGCGACGACGACTCCGTCACCGCCATCACGATCGAGGGCGCCGGCGAGCGCGGCCTGTGCGCGGGCGGTGACGTGCGCAGCGTCCGTGAAGCGTTCGTCGACGGCGACGGCGAGCGCGCGTTCGAGTTCTTCCGCGACGAGTACCGCATGAACGCGCTCATCGCCGACTACCCGAAGCTCATCGTCAGCCATCAAGACGGCATCGTCATGGGTGGCGGCGTCGGCATCTCGGCGTTCGCCGGGCTGCGCGTCGCGACGGAGCGCACGAGGGTCGCGATGCCCGAGACGATCATCGGATTCTTCCCCGACGTGGGCGCGCTCTACCTTCTCTCGCGCGCGCCGGGCGGCACGGGCGCCTACCTCGCACTGACAGGCACGACGGTTGGTGGCGCCGACGCCTGCTACGTCGGGCTGAGTGACGTCGTCATCGAATCCGACTCGTGGGCAACGGTTCTCGAGCGTCTCGCCGAGGGTGCTGACGCTGACGCAGCCGTCGCGCGGCTCGCGTCGTTCGATGCCGCTGGCAATGCACCTCTCGGTGCGCAGCGGGCTTGGATCGACGAGGCCTTCGGCTCCGGCGAGCATCTGCGCGCGCCGTCCGAGGTGCTCGAGACGCTGCGTACGTCCGACGTCGAGGCCGCACGTGAGGCGGCCGACCTGCTGACGCAGCGTTCACCGTTGTCTGTCGCCGCGACGGTCGAGGCGATGCGGCGCGCGGCGGGCATGGACTCGGTGCACGAGGTGCTCGCTCAGGACATGGTGCTCGCGCGCGGCCTCATCGAACACGGCGACTTCGTCGAAGGTGTGCGCGCGCAACTCGTCGACAAGGATCGCCAGCCGATGTGGTCGCAGGCCTCGTTCGACGAGATCAGCGACGCCGACGTCGCGCGCTTGTTCGAGGGCTGAGCCCTCGGCGGGACGCCGGTGGGGCACTCATGGCGTCGCCGGGGCCTCGTCTTCGCACTGCGTGTACCCATCTGCGATTCTTGTGCACATTCAACGGCCATTGCGACGACGCCCTCGATGGAGACAGTCATGATGGTCACGAGCGCGTCGCATCGCCGGTGCTCGCGCAGGATGGCGGGCAACTCACACGTTGGCGCGCAACTTCCCGCCCACTCGTGAGTTACTCGCCATCTTGACGACGCCCGCCAGCGCTCAGATGCACGCCCGTGTCAGTGAACGAGCTTGAGTCCGATCACGCACCCGATGATGCCGAGCAGGAGGCAGATCTTGACGATCGAGACGGACTCGGCGCCCGTCATCATCGCGTAAACGATGGTGAGCACGGCTCCGATGCCGACCCACACGGCATAGGCGGTTCCGACAGGGAGGGTCTTCATCGCATAGGCCAGACCACCCATGCTCAGAGCGCACCCGAGGGCGAAGACGACACTCGGGCCGAGGCGACTCAACCCGTCCGACTTGTCGAGCGCCGTCGCCCAGACGGCCTCCATCGCACCGGACACCACGAGCACGAACCACGCCATCACTGATCACTCCTGATGGCCGTCTTGTCGCGCTGCCGGGTACGGCTCCCTCGTCCGGGCCCGCATCGACGAGCTCGTGCAAGCTTGTCACACGAACGGCGCTCCCTCGCTTCGCTCTGTCCAGGGGTGCCCCGGCAACCGCAGCCAACTTCCACAGGATGGCGGGTATCTCACACGTAGGCACGTAGTTGCCCGCCTACTCGTGAGTTACCCGCCATCTCGTGCGATTGCCACGTACCCCAGCGCCACGCCCGCCTATATGGGAATGATTCTCACTAAAGGGATGTTGAACCCACCGTCGAACGAAGGAGAAGATCATGACCCGCACGACGAACCGCCCGAAGATCACCCTGCGCTCTACCGCGGGCACGGGCTACAGCTACACGACGCGCAAGAACCGCCGCACGACGTCCGACCGTCTCGTGCTGCGCAAGTACGACCCGATCGCGCGCCGCATCGTCGAGTTCGCCGAAGCCCGCTGACCTCGCAGGAGCACGCGTCAGACAGCCGAGGAGCGAAACCTCGCTCCTCGGCTGATGCGCGCGCCCCCGCTCCTCGAACGGCGGACCCGGTCCTGCACATGGCCGAGGCCAGCCCTAACGCACTCTCTTAGCTCTTTCTCAGCCACGCGGTGATGAGGTCTAACCATTCACCACCCAGGCGAGCACCCGGTGGATGCTCGCTCGCCGAGAGAGGCCATTCATGTCGTCCGTCGTCGCCACCCGCCCCCGTCGCTCGCCGACCGCCGACGCCCGCCGCGCCCCCGCTGCACACCACCTCACCGCCAAGGCCGGCGCAGCCGGCGCGACGCTCGTCGCCGGCGGGCTCGGCCTCGGCGCCGTCATCACCCACGAAGGTGCTGCGGCGACGGGCGAGCTCGGCCTCGACACGGCTCTCTCGCACGACCGCCTCAGCCCGCTCGTCAGCCTCGCGCACGGCATCGACGTCGTCATCGGCCCCATCGTCGGCCCGCTGCTCGTCGCCATCGTCGCGGCGCTGCTCTTCGTGCGCCACCGTCGAGCAGCCGTCATCTTCGCGCTGAGCACGGCTGGCCTGTGGCTCGCGACGTCGTCACTCAAGCTCGTCTTCACCCGCGCGCGCCCGCCGGCGGATCAGGTGCACGCCCTGGTACACGAGACGGCGCGCGACAGCTTCCCGTCCGGCCACACCGCGCTCGCCGCAGCCATCGTCGCCGGGGCGTTCTTCGCGGCTCGCTCGCTCGGTCGACCCACGCGCCTCGTCCTCGCCATCGGCATCCCGTTCGCGCTCGTCGTCGCGGCGTCGCGTCTCTACCTCGGCGCTCACTTCCTCGGCGACGTCACCGCCTCCCTCGTCTTCGTCACCGGATTCGCGCTCGTCGGCGCAGCACTCGCGCCGCTCGTCGCACGCCGGTTGGATCACTGACGACTGCGCCGACGCCCTGCGGCCCCGGAAAATGCGGGGTGCCGGCATCGACATTCCAGCGAGCATCCCACCCACAACCGGGGCCACACCGGACGACCCCCGGCCCAGGCAGCGACATACGAGCAACGACCCAACCGACGCCCCGGCCGTCGACCGGCCGACACCACTGCCGCACGTCGAGGACGAATCGATGACCACCCCACCCACAGGCCCCGCATACGGTGAGGGGGTGCACTATCACCTCCCTCGCCGCGTACGGGGCTTGCGCGTGCGGGTCGTCGCGACGTTCGTCGTCGCGGCCCTCGTCGCACTCGCCATCGCGCTCGCGGCGTTCACGTTCGGGCTGAGGCAGATCCTCACCTCGAGCGCCGGCGACAGCGCGACGACGGAGGCGCAGCAGGTCGCGAAAGAACTCAGCACGACGGATGACGCCTCCGCAGCGTTGCGTGCCGCGGGCGTCCACACCCAGGTCGTGCAGGTGCTCGACGCTTCGGGCGCGCTGCTCGCGACCAATGATTCCCACGCCTCGACGCCCCTCGCCCGCCCCGACGAGAGCACGCGTCGCACGGAGATCACCCTCGATGGCGACCGCGACCACTACGTCGTCGTGACGCTCGCCGCGCACACGCGATCCGGCGCCGAGCGCTGGGTCGTGGCGGCCGCGCCGATCGACCACGAGGACACGATCGTCGACACGACGATCGTCCTGCTCGCACTGACGGCGGGATGCCTGCTCGTCGTCACCGGCTGGGGCATCCACCGTGTCGTCGGGCGCGCGCTCGCCCCCGTCGAACGTATCCGTCTCGACGTCGAACGCATCCGCTCCTCCCACCGTCCCGAACGCGTGACGGTGCCCGCGACGGGCGACGAGATCGAGCGGCTCGCCATCACGATGAACGCGATGCTCGACCGTCTTGACGCCGCCGACGCGAGCCAGCGCGCGTTCATCTCCGACGCCTCCCACGAGCTACGCAGCCCCCTCGCGACGATCCGCATCCTCACCGAGACCGACCCCGAACCGTCCGAATCGACGCGCGTCATCCACGCCGAGACGCTGCGGCTGCAAGGCATCGTCGAGTCGCTGCTCGCCCTCGCGCGCGCCGACGACGACGCCCTTGCGCTCACCCTTCGAGACGTCGATCTCGACGACGTCGCCCACACCGAGGTGCTGCGCGCCCGCAGCGCTGCCCCGACCCGTGACGGCGAGCCGGTCGTGGTAAGCACCGACCTCGCGCCCGTGCGCGTGGTCGCTGACGGCGAGCGTCTCGCGCAGGTCGTGCGCAACCTCGTCGACAACGCACTGCGTCACGCGACGAGTGCCGTGCGCGTCACGACGCGGGTGGAGGATGCCGGCAGCCGCGAGCCGGCCACGGACAGGGACGGGGCGGGCCGAGTGAACGAGCGCCCTCGCGACGCACGCGGAACGGCCGTTCTCACCGTCGACAATGACGGAAGCGTCCTCGACGCCGGCGATCGTGAGGCGATCTTCGGCCGCTTCGTCCGCCTCGATGACGCCCGCAGCCGCGACGCCGGCGGCAGCGGTCTCGGGCTCGCCATCGCGCGGGCCATCGCTCAGGCCCACGGCGGGACGCTCGTCGCCGAAGAATCACCCGACGGATGGTGCCGCTTCACACTCCGGTTGCCGCTGGGCTGAGCCTCATACGCCCCCCCGACCTGGTGCGGCCCGCCGCGTCCACCCCTCGCCCCAGCGTCACCCCTGCGGCGCCCACCGCTCGGCGAGCGTCACTCCGCCGCCTCAACCAACCTGTAGCCGTGACCCCGCACCGTCTCGAGGCTCGACGTCCCGAACGGCGCGTCGATCTTGCGACGCAGATACCCGACGTACACTTCGACGACGTTGTCGTTGCCTTCGAAGTCGGCGCCCCACACGTTGTCGAGTATCTCAGGTTTCGACGCGGGCTCTCCGCCACGCCGCGCGAGGTAGAGCAGCAGCGCGAATTCCTTTGCCGTCAAAGAGATCTCGACGTCACCACGCATGACGACATGGCGCGCCGGGTCGATCGTCAGCCCGCCGACGTCGAGCACCGTCGGCCGCTCCGGCGCCCCGCGTCGCGCGAGCGCCCGAAGCCGCGCCACGAGCACGGGATAGCTGAACGGCTTCGTCAGGTAATCGTCGGCGCCGAGGTCGAACGCGTCGACCTGATCGAGGTCGCCGTCCTTCGCCGTCAGCATCAGCACGGGCGCCCACACCCCGTCGCGGCGCAGCCCGGCGAGCACGTCGTAACCGTTGCGGCCGGGCAGCATGATGTCGAGGACGATGACGTCGTACGGGTTCTGCGTGCCGAGCCACTGGCCGGTGATGCCGTCACCGGCGACGTCGACGACGAATCCCTCACGCCCCAGACCGCTCGCGACAGCGTCGGCAAGGTGCTTCTCGTCCTCGACGAGCAGAACCCTCATGCCGCCTCCTCGCGCGCGTCGATCGTCATGCCCCAGGTCTACACGACACCGGTGAGCCGACGCGACGCGTCAGGACGTGACGATGCAGCACCCGGCGAGCATGAGGGGCAGCGCGACAAGCCCGATGCCGAGCACCTCGAGCGGTTCGACGGCGGCGCGACGGCGCGTCAGCCACCAGCATCCGGCGAGACCGATGGCGAGTGCGACGGGCGCGAGGAGCAGCGTCGACGAGGCGAGCGACCCCCAGGCCGACGCGGGCCATACGTCGCCGATCAGCTGCCCGACGACGGTGCCCAGCGCCAGCATCGCGGCGACGGCGGCGACCCAGGCGACGGCGAGGTCGGTGAAGCGTGAGCGCGGGGCGAGGTTCATGCCTCGACGATGCGCGTCACACCCAGGCGACACCTCGTGCGCGCCTGTGGCGTGGCTGTGGGGCGAACGGTGCGTCCTCATCCCTTTTGTGTGCAAATGCATCCGGGTGCATTTGCACGCAAAGGGGTCCGGGCGTCGAACGCACGCACCGTCGGGTTCGGCGCAGGTCAGCACGGCACTCATCGTCATGACCGGGCGGCGAGCATCAAGAAGTGGCCGACGATCGCCGCGACGACGCCGACGACGCCGATTCCGGCCCGAAGCGCGCTTCTCGGCCGTGGGTTGCCGCGCCCTCCTGAGGCCTTGTGCCACTCATCTCGCCCATTGCACTCTGCCTCTCCTCACGTCGCCGCTCGAGCCATCGCTCGAGCATGTCCACACTGCGACGCACCAGACGACATCACCGTTCCCCGCGCGGCGCGACGGGCGTTCGGCCACGCGTTGTTAGGCTCGCAGGGTGTATGTGAGCCGCGCAGAACTCGAGAAGATCCTGGGCGCGAGCGTGCCCGAGAGCGTCGACGGCATCGACGCCGTCACCCATGATTCTCGGGCCGCGAAGCCGGGTGGCGCGTTCGTCGCGATCCCCGGATTCACCGTCGACGGTGTGACGTTCGTGCCGCAGGCTCTCGCGAACGGGGCGAGCCTTGTCGTCGCCGAGCGTGACGTCGAGGGCGCTCCGACCGTCGTCGTGCCAGACGCGCGCGTCGCGCTCGCCGCCCTCGCCACCGCGACGGCCGGGCATCCGAGCCACGACGTCACCGTCTACGGCATCACCGGCACGAACGGCAAGACGACGAGCAGCTACGTCCTGCACGGCATCCTCAGCGCCGCGTACGGCGAGGAGAAGACGGGCCTGCTGACGACCGCCGAGATCGTCGTCGGCCGCGAGCGTGAGCCGGCCGTCCGCACGACCGGTGAGGCTCCGCAGGTGCAGGGCAACCTCGCGCGGATGCGTGACGCGGGCGTCGAGCACGTCGTGCTCGAGACAAGCTCGCACGGCATCCACCTCCATCGCGTCACCGGAACCCGTTACGCCGCAGCGTTGTTCACGAACCTCACCCGCGACCACCTCGACCTGCACGGCACGATGGAGGACTACTTCCTGACGAAGCGGCGCCTCTTCGAGTGGACCGACGGGCCGAAGCTGACGAACGTCGATGACGCCTACGGAGCGCGCATCGTCGCCGAGGTGCCCGGCACGCTCGGGTTCGGCGTGAGCGAGAACGCCGACTACCGCATCACGAATGTTCACCCCAGCGATGGCGGCACGGCGTTCACGCTGACGACGCCCGAGCGCTTTCTCGACCGACGCGACGCCCCCGGCGTCATCGACCTGCAGATGCCGCTGCTCGGCGACTACAACGTGCACAACGTCGCGGGCGCGTCCGCGATCGCGCTCGAGATGGGCATGCCGCTCGACACCCTCGTCGGCGCCGTCGCCCACATGGCACAGGTGCCGGGCCGCTTCGAGCGCGTGCCAGCGGCCACCGCGAAGGGCTTCGAGGTCGTCGTCGACTACGCCCACACCGAGGTCGGCCTCGAACTCGTCCTCGACGTCGCGCGCGCCGTCGTGGGCCGCGACCACGCCGACGGCGGCGTCCGCAGCGAAGGCGGACGCGTCATGTGCGTCTACGGCGCAGCGGGGCGGCGCGACCCGGCGAAGCGCCCGAAGATGGGCGAGGCGGCGAGTCGTCTCGCGGACGTCAACATCATCACGAACGACGACACGTACGACGAGGATCCGCAGGCCATCGCCGACGAGGTGATGGCGGGCGCGGATCCGTCGAACACGACGATCGTCCTCGACCGCCGCGACGCCATCCGTCAGGCGCTGACACAGGCGCGCCCGGGCGACATCGTCGTCGTCGCGGGCAAGGGCCACGAGCGCGTGCAGCACCTGCCCGGAGGCGACGTCGACTTCCACGACACCACCGTCGTCACCGAGCTGCTCGCCGAGCTCTGATGCCCCCCGTCCTCATCTGCGCTTCCTGTCCACCTCTGCGAACGGCGTGCACAGGTGACCGAAAATCGCGGAAGGGGACGTAGGTCGCCGATGTGGACGGGAATCGCAGAAGGGGACGGCGGGCGCGGGCGCGGCCACCCGATGTGTCGGAGGTGACACCACCCCCCGCTTGCCACACTCTTACTACAGGCGTAGTGTTCACATCAGACACCAGCACTACAGATGTAGAAGGAGCGTTTCCCATGGACAACCTCAACACCGTCTTCTGGATCCTCATGACGATCAGCGCCGTCGGCGTCGTCGCCTTCTTCGGCTTCCTCGCCACGTGGGGCGCCCAGATCGTCAAGGCCAACCGTCCCGTGCGCCTCGAACGCCACGAGAGCATTCCCAGCTACTACGGCCGCATGGTCGCCGCGCACTGACGCAGACCGCTCGTCGCCAGGTACGTCGCTCCGCGCCTCTCGTCGCCAGCCCGTCGCACCACGGCTCGTCGTGCCGCAGGGACGCAGCCGCCACGGATGCACCGGCCACCCGCGCAGCCTCAGTCAGACGAGGGAGTCGACTTACCCCGACTCAGGACGGCGTCGATCGACTTGCTATAAAAGATCTTGGCCTACCTGGCCGCCAGCTTCGAAGGCCACAAGCCTTCGAGCGCCACTGCTCGCAGTGGTCGACGACGAAGCCCGCATCACCTCACCACAGGTGACGCGGGCTTCGTCACGTCCGGGGCGGCACCGGCGGCAGGTGCGAGGCCGACGAACGTCGATCGCGTCAGACGTCAGGCGTCACCTACCAGCCGTCCAGACGGAAGCCGCCAGCCGGACGATGGGGCATCCCGTCAGTCGATGAGCGTCTCGCGCAGCTGGGGCGTCAGCAACCGCCGTGCGCAGATCATGCGCTGTTCGACGGCCGACGTGACGGCCTGCGCAGCCAGGATCGACGTCGAGACGACGACCTGCGCCGTAGCCGCCTGCACGGCCGATCCGCCGCCGAGCATGACGCCGATGAACGCGCCGGGCAGCGTCACCATGCCGGCTGTGCGTGTCTGGTCGAGCACGGGGATGAGCGACTCGGGGAGGCGTCGCGCAATGACTTCGCTGATCGCGTCGCGGGGCAGCATGCCGATCGACAGCCCCGCTTCATACATGTTCTTCTCCTCGCGCAGCCCGTCGAACGCGCGCCGCGAGACGAGGGTGTGCACGCTCATGACGTTGCCGATGACGATGCCCGCCGTCGGGATGATCGACACACCCTTCATCGGCACGACACCGCTGACGGTGAGGATGACGAGGACAGGCACGAGCCCTGCCGCCATCGCGAGCGCCGCAGCGAGCCGAGCCCGCACGTCCGTCGCGCCCGACCGCTTCGTCGTCGTCAGCACAGCCACGATGAACATGACGGCAACCGCGAGCACCGACGCCCACAGGTAGCGCACGACGCTCGTGATGAGCAGGGCGGCGAGCGTCAGCTGCACACAGGCACGGGCGACGGCGACGAGCGACGTCCGCGTCAGCTTGACGCCCGAAGCCCGGTAGCCGACCTGGATCATGACCAGCAGACATGCAATGGCGACGACGACGTGCCAGCCGAACCCTGTTGTCATACGGCCATTCTCACCGACGCCGGCGCCGCTTCGCACACCGCACGACGCCAGGGGCCTCGCCCGTCGCGCACCGCCCGGCTGCAGGCGGGGGCACTCGCCCCAGCGTTAGGGACGTTTCACTCCTGTCAGGCGTTCGGCGGGCATGATGTGTTTCAAGGGGAGGAGCACACCATGACGACCCAGGCGCACCACGTCGGCGCACGCGACATGACACCCGAGCAGGTCGGCATGCTCAACGGCCGCGCAGCCGCACTGCAGGCGGCGACGGCGGATCTGCTCGAACGGGGATATCTGCGTCAGACGGCGTACGGGCGCCTCGAGGCGTGGACGATCCCACCCGCCGACGTCACGCCCCTGCAGCGCGCGGTCGTCGACGCCGTCCGTTGCCGCGCGCCACGTCTCGAGAAGGTCCCCGCCGTGCGTGCGGCGCTCGACGAACTGCAGCGTGACGCCGTGCGCCGTGGCCTGCTCAATCCGCCGCGCAGAGGCGGTAGGGGCGAGACCCTGAAGACGACGTTCATGACCCTGTTCGGGGTCGCCATGGCGATCATCGCCGCCACCGGAAAGTCTATGGGTGGCGTGCTGGTCGGCTTGGGCTTCACGTGTTTCGGGGCGTACAACCTCGTGCGTGCTGTCCGCACCACACGGCAGGGGCGCCGCACGCAGGCCGGGGCTGCGGCCCTGGAGCAGATGCGGTTGCGCGTGCCGAGCCCTGCGGCGGGGCTCACGCAGCCACCGATGCGCGGCGGGCTCGGCTACTCCGTCGGCCTGTACGGGACGCGGCCGCTGCTCATCGCGTTCCCGGCCACCGCGGCCCTGGGATGGGGGCTGAGCGACCACGTCGTCGACGAGGAGATGCAGCGTCACGCGAGGGCGAGTTCGGGCGCAGAGCCGTCGAGTACGAACGGGTACACGTGCTCGTCGGGTACGTCGAGCTCCGACTGGTCGTGCGACACCCATTCCGGCGGTTCCGGTGACGCCTGGTGCAGCGGCGGAAACTGCTGCGGCAGTGCAGGATCGTGCAATTCGGGTTCGTGCGGCGGCGGCTCGTCCTGCGGCGGCTCGTCGTGCGGTTCGAGTTGCGGTGGCGGCAGCAGCTGCTCGAGCTGACGCTCCGCACGGCCACCGCGTCGTCAAGGCCTGCACCATCGGCTGCCGCGTCAGCTCCATGAGAAATGCGCATCTGCCCGAGGAACATGCTGCGTATTTCTCGGGCAGATGCACATTCCTCGTGCAACGTCAGCGGGTGCGCGACAGCCTTCGCAGCTCCTCACGTCGACGCTGACTCACGCAGGGAGCTTCACGTCAGCCATCCGACGGAAGTCACACGTCACCGTGCCGGCAGTACGTGCTTACCGTCGCGGTCGGTGGCGACGCACAGCGAGCAGACAGCACCGTCAGCCGTCGCGGAGGCCAGCATGTCGGGGCGTTCGAACACGTCGCCGCAGGCCTCGCAGTCGATCTCGGCCGCCGACGGGTTGCCGTGCTCGTCGAACATCTCGTGCGCCAGCCCGTCGGTGTCGCGGCGCAGGTAGTAGCGACCTTTCGTCGCGACGGCGATGACGGGCGGCAGAACGACGGAGAGCACGACGGCGATGATCGGCGAGTACGGCTGCAACCCACTGCCGAGGCCGCCGAAGAAGGCCACGATCGACAGACCCCCCGCGACGATGACGGAGACGAACCCGACCGGGTTGATCGCGTACAGCATGCCCCGGCGAAATTCGGGAGTCTTCGGCGAGAGCTTCAACAGATAGGTGTTGACGATGATGTCGCTCGCGACGGTCACGATCCACGCGATGGCAAGGTTTGCGTAGAAGCCCAGGATGTCGTTGAGGAAGTCGAACATGTTCGCCTCCATCATGACGAGGGCAATCGTCACGTTGAACAGCACGAACACCATGCGGCCGGGGTAGTGCTTCGTCACACGGGTGAACGAGTTCGTCCACGCGAGCGAGCCGGAGTACGCGTTCGTCACGTTGATCTTGATCTGGCTGATGACGACGAGCACGACGGCGAGCGTCATCGCGAGCCAGTGGGGCATCATCTGCTCGTACGCCGACAGGAACTGGTGCACGGGCTCGTTGGCGATCGACGCACCGCCCGCGACGTTGGCGATGAGGTAGACGGCGAGGAACAGCCCGATCATCTGCTTGAGTGCACCGAAGAAGACCCAGCCGGGGCCGGCGACGATGACGGCCGTCCACCAGCGTCGCGAGTTCTCCGGGGTCTTCGCGGGCATGAAGCGCAGGTAGTCGATCTGCTCGGCTATCTGCGCGATGAGCGAGAGGCAGACACCTGCGGCGAGCATGACGGCGCTGAAGCTGACGCCACCACCATGGGCGCCCTTGTAGTCGAGGAAGGTGTCGACCGAGCCGGGGTGCGCCTGAACGAGATAGACGAGCGGAACACCCATGAGCAGCAACCACAGCGGCGTCGTCCACACCTGCAACTTGCTCAGCGCCTTCATTCCATACACGACGAGCGGTATGACCATGAGACTGCTGACGAGGTAACCCGCCCACAGCGGCACCCCGAGCCCCAGCTTGAGCCCCTGCGCCATGATCGAGCCCTCGAGCGCGAAGAAGATGAAGGTGAAGCTCGCGAAGATGACGTTCGTCAGCACCGAGCCGTAGTAGCCGAAGCCCTTGCCGCGCGTGATGAGGTCGAGATCGAGGTTGTAGCGCGCCGCGTAGTAGGCGAGGGGCACACCTGTCACGAAGATGATGGCGGCCGCGACGAGAATGCCGAGAATCGCGTTCGTCGTGCCGTGCTGGATGCCGATGTTGGCGCCGATCGAGAAGTCGGCGAGGTAGGCGATCCCACCGAGCGCCGACGTCGCGACGATGCCTGGGGCCCAGCGCCGATAACTGCGCGGCGCGAACCGCAGCGTGTAGTCCTCCAGCGTCTCGCTCTTCGCCTTCGCGGTCCCGACGGCGGACGCGGTGGCCCGCTCGTCGACCAATGGTTCCAGTTGCGACGTCGCCATGCTGTGCGCCCCTCTGCTCTCGTCCTGCGTTTCGACAACCGAGGTAGCGGTATCGCCATTCGGTAGGCAGGAATCTAGGCAGCCGATGTTTTCGACGGATGCGTGACGATGTTTCACGAGAGTTAAGCCCCCTACCCCCATGTTGCCCGCGTTTTCGGTCACCCGCGCCGCGAAAAGCGGGCAACATCGCGACTGGACGAGGCGTCGGCGGGCCGGACGCGTCGGCGACCCGCCGTCAGCGCCGTAAGGGGCTGAGGTGGACGTCGTCACCCAGCCAGCGTTCGATGCGTCCAGGCGCGAAGAGGTCGAGGCGCGTGACGCCTACCGGGAGGTCATGACCCGCCGGCGCCGAGCCCAGCATCGTCACCTGATCGACGACGCGGCGCCCGCCGCGGATGCCGGGCGCGTCGTCGTCGGCTGCGAGGCGAAACTCCTCGACGAGCGCGGGGCGCCCCGCATGAGAGATGTCCGTGCGAGCGACGAGTTCGCCGCCCGCCTCACCATGGCGGCCGAGGACGAGGGTGTCGCGCAGCATGAGCGACCCACCGTCGGCGATGTCCGCACGAGTCGTCCGGGTGGCGCGGGCGTCGGTGGCGACGACGAACGGCTCCCCGGGCCAGCGAATCGACGCCCCCTCCGCCACGTTCAGATTCGCCGACCAGGAACACGCTCCCCCACGCCCGGCGTAGGCGACCGTCGCCGCGACCTCGACGATCTCGAGTGCGACACCGTCACCGACGACGATGTCGAGTTCGGCCTCGTCACCCGCGAGCAGAAGAGCCGTCGTCGCGACGAGGGCGACGCGCGCGGATGTCGGCGTCACCCGCAGGATGCGCGGCGCAAGCAGGCTCGCGCGGGTACGGACCCGAACGGCTGAGCCCGCGGCGCCTCGTTCGACGTGGAGCTTCATCGCTCACCACCGGCCGGCCGGGGAGCCCACGCTCGCGCCTCCTGCTCCGCGAGAACTGAAACCCGGCCAGGCGCCAGGTGGTGTTTCGGCCCCCAGGCCGCACACGGCTCGCGTCGCTCAGTGCGTGTGAGTGACGCCGTCATGCGTGTGCTCACCCTCGCTGTCGGCGTGGACATGCGGCGCCATCGGACCCGGATCCTGCGCGACGTGCCCGCCGCCTTGGTAGGCCGCGAGCACCTCGCGCACCCAGGCCGTCAATCGCTCGACGGAGGCCGCATCGGTGCGCGACAGCGCGATGACGGGGCGTCCGTCACGAGCCTCACGGCCCTGCTGCTCCATGAGCGCGGCGTCGACCCCGACATGCGGCGCAAGGTCTGTCTTGTTGACGACGAGCAGGTCGGCGCGTGCGATGCCCGGCCCGCCCTTGCGGACGACGTCACCGCCGCCGGCGACGTCGAGGACGAAGATCTGCGCGTCGGCGAGGGCTGGCGAGAACGTCGCCGTCAGGTTGTCGCCGCCCGATTCGACGAGGACGAGCTCGACGTCAGGATGATCGGCTGCGAGATCCTCGACGGCGACGAGGTTGGCGCTGACGTCATCACGGATCGCGGTGTGCGGGCATGCCCCGGTCTCGACGGCGCGAATGCGATCGACGTCGAGAACGCCTGCGGCCCTGAGCATCTGGGCGTCTTCGTCGGTGTAGATGTCGTTCGTGATGACGCCGAGCGAGATCTCCTCGCCGAGTTCGCGGCACAGCATGCCGATGAGCGAACTCTTGCCCGTACCGACCGGACCGGCCACCCCGAGCCGCATGGGGCGCCATGGATTCGGTGCCGCGTCACGGCGCGAATCGACGCCGACCGTGATCTTCTGGGACGTCGTCGCGCCCTGTCCGGCGGCGGGCGTATCGATGCCGGAGGTGGCGGTGGCTTCACTGCCGGGGCGCGAGGTCATGGCGATCTCAGACACGGAACAACTTCCTCTCGGTGGCGGCGTGAGCGGCATGCCACGCCTCGAGCTGGGGTGCGGAATGGGCTGGGATGTCGTACGGCGCGACCAGGTCGGCGCAGGCCGCGACGAGGTCGTCGAGATGGGACGCCGAATCGAGCGTCCAGGCCACGGCATCCACAGGGTCGAGCGGTACGAGCTTCAACGCGGCGGCGGTGACACTCTGGACGTCGTCATATCCGACGACGCGGGCGACGGACGCACCGTCGAGGCCCAGCTCGCCGGCGAAAGCGCCGAGGACGACGGCGCGGGCGGTGAGCGGGCGGGACAACCCCTCGAGCCACTGTGCCGCGGGGCCGTCAGGACGCAGCCGGTGCACGAGGCGCAACATCGCCCGCCCCTGGGCGATCGATGAATCACGCACCGCCGCGACGGGGTTGCGGGCCGCCCAGGCCCACGCGACGTCCTCGGACGCGAACGCGGGCTCGGGCATGGGCACGGCCGTGGCGGCATCCCCGCCTTGCGTGCAGGTGCACCCGGGTGCACCTGCACGCAGATGACGGACGGCGGCGGACGCGACGACGGCCGTTCCCGCCTCGACGCGTGCCACCGTCGCGAGGCGCATCGCGATGAAGGCGGGCACCTCGTGCACCGGCAATCCCCCGAGCAACGCCGGTTCGAGACCACCTGAGGCGGTGTAGCCGCCAACAGGCAGCCTCGAATCAGCGAGCAGCAGGCTCGCCATCCCCGCACCGTCCGTCGCCGCGTCGGGCCTCATGACGCCACCGCCCCGCCCCTGCGTGCAGCTGCACCCGGGTGCATCTGCACGCCGGACGTCGGACGTGGGAGCTGAGCCGCAGCAGGACATGGCGATCAGAAGAGCGAATACCGCTGCGCGAGCGGCAGTTCCGTCGCCGGCTGCGGGGTGACGAGCTCACCGTCGACGGCGATGGCGAACGTCTCGGGATCGATGTCGATGCGCGGTGTCGCCGAGTTGTTGATCATGTCGGCCTTCGTCACCTCGCGTGTCGGCCGCACGGCTTCCACCTCCCGCCGCAACCCGAGCGACTCCCGCAGACCATTCTCTGCAGCCGCCGGCGACACGAATGACACCGCGAGCGACGCAGCGTCGTCCGCCACGAGCGCCGGGCGCATCAGCACGGGCTGTGGCGTCGGGATCGACGCGTTCGGGTCGCCGAGGGCAGCCCACACGATGGCACCCGACTTGAGGACGACGGACGGCCGCACGCCGAAGAACTTGGGCTCCCACAGCACGAGGTCGGCCAGCTTGCCGGGCTCGATCGACCCGACGAGATGGTCGATGCCGTGCGCGACCGCCGGGTTGATCGTGTACTTCGCGACGTACCGACGGGCACGTTCGTTGTCGGCCGGCAGCGTCTCGCCGAGCGAGCCATAGCGTGACTTCATGACGTGCGCGACCTGCCAGGTGCGCGTGATGACCTCACCGATGCGACCCATCGCCTGAGCATCGGAGCTCGTCATCGACAACGCGCCGATGTCGTGGAGCAGATCTTCGGCGGCGATCGTCGTCGCCCGGATGCGCGATTCGGCGAACGCGAGATCTTCCGCCACCGCCGGGTTGAGGTGATGACACACGATGAGCATGTCGAGGTGCTCGGCGACCGTGTTGACGGTGTGCGGCAGCGTCGGGTTCGTCGAACCGGGCAGGACATTGGGGTGCGACGCGATCGACATGATGTCGGGCGCATGCCCGCCCCCGGCGCCCTCGGTGTGGAAGGCGTGGATGCTGCGCCCGCCGATGGCGCGCAGCGTCGAGTCGACGTAACCGGCTTCGTTGAGCGAGTCACTATGCAGCGCCACCTGCAGCCCGTGCTCGTCGGCCGCGCGCAGGGCAGCGTCGATGGCGGCGGGCGTCGCGCCCCAGTCCTCGTGCACCTTGTACGCTGCCGCGCCCGCGAGCGCCTGCTCGGCGAGGCCCTCGGCGCTCATGGTGTTGCCCTTGCCCATGAGCAGCAGGTTGACGGGCAGGTGATCCAAGCCGCGCAGGACGCGCCCGAGGTGCCAGGCACCGGGTGTCACCGTCGTCGCCTTCGACCCCTCGGACGGGCCGGTACCACCGCCACCGAGCGTCGTCAGACCGGTCGCGAGCGCTTCGTGCACCTGCGACGTCGACAGGAAGTGCACATGCATGTCGATGCCACCGGCGGTGAGGATCTTGCCCTCCCCCGCGATGACGTCGGTGCCCGGGCCGATGTGGAGATCCGGGTGCACGCCGTCCGCGACATCGGGGTTGCCGGAGCGGCCCAGCGCGACGATGCGCCCGTCACGGATGCCGACGTCGGCGCGCACCACACCCCAGTGGTCGAGGACGACGACGTTCGTGATGACGGTGTCGAGCGCCCCGCCCGCGCGGGTCGTGAGGCCCTGCGCCATCGACTCGCGGATCGACTTGCCCCCACCGAAGACGGCTTCCTCGCCGCCGACGGTGTGGTCGTGCTCGACCTCGATCCACAGGTCGGTGTCGCCGAGACGAATCTGGTCACCCGTCGTCGGACCGTAGAGCGCGGCGTAGGCGTCACGTGTGATGGTCGTCGGTTCGGACGGCCGTGGGCGGACAGCCGGCACCTCGGGGTGGGACGTCGTTCCGTGCGGGGCCGTCGCACCGGGCCCGAGGTCGTCGTGTGACTCGTCGGCCCCACCTGCGTCAGCCTGCGAAGTGTCTCCGAAAGACGCGGCCGTGTCGCGGATCTGCAGTCCCGGCACACGCCGCTCGCCCCGCAACGCGACGAGCGCCACCTCGCGGCTGACGCCCGGTTCGAAGCGCACCGACGTGCCGCTCGGGATGTCGAGGCGGTAGCCCTGCGTCAGCTCGCGGTCGAATGCGAGCGCCGCGTTGGCAGCGGGCAGATGCAGGTGCGAGCCGATCTGGATCGGCCGGTCGCCCGTGTTCTCGACGACGACGCGCAGCCGTTCGTTCACTGAACGATCGGTGTTGAGCGAGATGTGCCCCGGGGCGACGCGGATGGCGCCAGGAGCGCTCGTGGCCCCGGGGGTTGCTGGGTCGTCGGCTGCGTCCTGCGGCCGACGGCCTGAGTTCGCTGTCATGGCTCGTTCCTTCAGGCGATCGGGTGATGGAGGGTGACGAGCTTGCGGCCATCGGGAAAGGTGGCCTCGACCTGGATGTCGGGGATCATCTCGGCGACGCCCGGCATCACCTGCTCACGTGTCAACACCTCGCGTCCGGCGCTCATCAACTCTTCGACACTGCGACCCTCGCGGGCACGTTCGATGACCCACGTCGACAGCAGCGCGACGGACTCGGGGTGATTGAGCAGCACGCCGCGCTCGAGTCGATCACGCGCCACCATTCCCGCGACGGACAAGAGCAGCTTCTCGGTGTCGGCGGGCGTCAGATGCATGGCAGGAGGTTAGCGAGGCGATGTTTCGCCGGTGTTTCGCCGGTCCTGGCGGAGGGGAGGTGACCACGAATCGCCGCGAGTACGGCGGGCCGGAGCCACAGCTGCGCGAGAAATACACATCTGCCCGAGGAATGTGCGTCATATAGCTCGAGCAGATGCACAAGAGTCGAGCAGGTGACGTCACGCCACACCTGTCGGTGCGGCATCATGCGAGACATGAGCATCACGACGTCCGACGCAACACGGCCCGCACCGGCCACGTCGATGCCTGCGGGCGTCGGCATCGGATGGCGCCCCGAGATCGCGGACGTCCTCGCCGCCCAACCTGGGTTGACGTGGGTCGAAGTGGTCGCCGAATCCGTCATGCACGGCATGCCGCCAGCCCTGAGGCAGCTGCGCGAGCGCGGCGTCACCGTCGTCCCGCACGGGGTGAAGGTCGGGCTCGGTGACGCCGAGGGCCTCGACGTCGATCGCGTCGCGCACTTCGTCGGGACGGCCGCCATCACGGGCGCGCCGCTCGTCAGTGAGCACATCTCGTTCGTGCGGGCGGGTGGTGTCGAGGTCGGCCACCTGACGCCGCTGCCGCGCACGCGCGCCGCCGTCGACGTGATGGTGCGAAACGTCCGCAGCGTCCAGGCCGAGCTCGACGTCCCGCTCGCGCTCGAATGCGTCGCGGCGCTCTTCACCTACCCCGAGGACGAGATGAGCGAGGCACAGTTCGTCGCCGAGATCATCGAACGCACCGACGCGCTGCTGCTGCTCGACATCGCGAACGTCTACGCCAACGCCCGCAACCACGGGGGCAATGCGCTCGGGACTGCCCTCGCGATGCCCCTCGAACGGCTCGCGTACATGCACGTCGCGGGTGGGGTCGAGAACGACGGGATCTACCACGACACGCATGCGGCCGCGGTGAATCCCGAAGTGCTGCACCTCATCTCGGAGCTCTCGCGACGCACGACATTCCCGGCCGCGATGCTCGAACGCGACGGCGACTACCCGCCTGCCGAGGAGTTGCTCACGGAGCTCGACGCCATCGCCGACGCCGCCGGCATGCCGCGCGTCACGGCCGCGCAATGACGATCCACCGCGCATCGTCGCCGGCCGGGCACAGCGACAGTTCGACGTCCGCGCCCGAATTGGCCGACGAGGGGGGCCGCCCCCACGAGTTCGACGGCGGGACGGAGGCCGCGTCCCCCATGGATTCTGCGTCGGATGAACACGCTGATCTCGCCGCACGCCAGGCGCAGATCGTGGCAGCGTTGACGGGGTTGGCGTCCGCCCCGGCCGGCTTCGACGCTCGTCATCTCGACGTCGCGCGACGAGCGCTGCTGCGCAAGCGAGCGAACGAGCTGCAGTTCGTGTGGCCGATCCTCATCGTGTCACTCGGCCCGCGATTGCACCCGTTGTTCGCCGCGTTCGCTCGTGAGCGTCCGACACGTGGCTCGCGCGCCGACGGTCACGCGTTCGCGCAATGGTTGCGCCGACGCGGCGACCTCCCCCTCGCCGCCAACCTCGAACTGGCCGAGGCACGCCTGTTCTGGACGTTTCCGACCGACACGTCCGGCATGCCAACAGCGCCGGTGCGGCGCACGTCCCGCGTCGCCGTCGAACGGTTTCCCGGCGGCATGCTCGTGCGCCGCGGCCGTCGCGTGACGACGCTCGGACGCCCGTCTGAACGGTAGGCACCGACCTGAACGATAGACACCGACACAGAACCGTTCGCGGTCGACGCCCGCTGGACGTAGACGGAAATCGCAGTGGGGTCAGGGCTGCATGTGGCGCCAGGGCTTGGAGAGCTGGAAATGTCGGCCGGTGATCTCGTTCACGGTGATGCGGACGATCGTGTGTTTCTCCGTCGGCACCCAGGGGCGCAGCGGCAACTGTTCCGCACGAGCCTTTTCGGCGCCCTCGAGCACCTCAGCGCGTCCTCGGACGATGACGCTCGACGCCTCGCCGTCGCCGAACCGTCCACTGCCGTTGAGGTCGTCGACCTCGAACGCGACGTCGGAGTTCATCGTCACCCCGAGCAGTTTGCTGCCCTCGGCCGTGCGGAAGAAGATCGCTCCCGCGTCGCTGACGTAGTTGATCGGGACGATCTGCGCCTCACCGACGAGCGTGTATGCCAGTCGCCCGAACGAGTGCTGCGCCAGGAACGCCCAGCACTCGTCCTCGGCGAGGGCGTTGATGACGTCGTGGTCGGCCTGGAAGTCGGGCATGGTGGTCTCCTTCGGGCGGGCGTGTCCTCGTGCCGTTCTCGACATCACCAGCTTGCCGCGTCGAAGCCGCCGATGGGGCAAGACGCGTCCGGGCCCTTCGTCCCTGCCCGCTCGCCCCGTTCCCGCACTTCGACGAGCCACGTCCGCTCCTCACTTTCTTCGGCAACGACCGCTTCTCGACGGGAGGGGCGCATGCCTCGCCGCGTCAGGGCCAGCGCGATTACCCTGGGAGGAGCGACGGGACGAGGGAGGAAAGCACATGCTGGCCGCAGTGTTGCTCATGATCGTCTCGGGTGTGCTCATGGTCGCGATCGTCGCGTTCCTGCTCATCATCAACACCCGCATCGAACGGCAGCAGCGCGAACGCTACTTCGGCGACATCAGCCACGTCCGCATCCCCGACAACGCCCGAGAACTGTCGAAGCCGGCGAAACGCCCCAAACCGCCCTATCGCCCCTTCTGACGGCGATGCACCTCACCCATCTGCGATCTTCGTCCACATTCGGCTCCGCCCGCCCCAGGCACCGTCAGTGCGCGGGGTCGCGCACGACCAGCAGGACGACGAGGGCGACGCCGCAGCCGATGAGCGTCTCGACCGCGCGGTCGACGAGTAGCGGCCCGACGGGCACCTCGTGCACGATCTGCCCCATCATCAGCGCGAGCGGCGTGATGCACAGCAGCGCGAGCGCGTAGTTGCGGCCCACGAGCAGTTCGGCGCCCACCTGCAGCGCCGCGATGACGAGCACCGCCGCGAAACCCTGGGGGTGCCACGGCAGGATGGCGGCCGCCGCGAGCACGCCGAACAGCGTGCCGACGAACCGCTGACCACCGCGGATCATGCGCGCCCGGTGCGTCGCGCCAGACAATCCCGCGACGGCGGCAACCATCGCCCAATAGGGATGCGAGCCGCCGTACTGCGTCCCGATCAGCTTGCCGACGACGCCCGCCGCGCCCACCGCGATGACGAACCGGGCGAGGTGCACGCGCGTCCCCTCAGCCTGCCACGCCTCACGGATCCTGGCCCGCGGCAACGGAATCCAACGACGTTCCCCCGTCTCGCGCAACAGGCCGACACGTCCGATGAGCACCGAGAACGCAGCCGACGCCGCGGAGACGAAAAAGCCGACGGCGACGTTCGACGCCGCCGCGGGCAGCGTCGCGCAGACGGTGAACGCGAACACGACGAACAATGGCCCCGGCGGGTGCCAGCGGAAGGCGTCCGACAACAACGACGCCGCCGCGGCGACGAGCGCACCGGCGGCGATGAGCCACCACTGGTGATGCGGCAGTAGCCCGACGGCGCATCCGAGCGTCACCGCCATGACGAGGACGCCGGCGATCGTCATCTGCAACGCCGTGCGTTGCGCATGCGGCGCGGCGCGTCCGTAGAGGGACGTGAATGCCCCGAAGGCCGCGAAAGCCGACCAGTCGAGGTGTCCGGTCACCGTCAGCAGAGTGAGCGGGACGAAGACCGAAACGCCGGCCCGCGCCGCCACCCGGTGAGCACCCGCGTGCGGGCCGAAGCGGAAGAACTCCTGGAGAAAACTGGGATGGGCAGGCGTCGTCACCACGCCATCCTAGAAGCCGTGCCCGCAGCAGCCGGATGCGCCGCGTTTGGACGCCACAGCCACAACTCGTCACCACCCAGGCAGAGCTCCTTCCACCCCATCCATCCTCATGACGACGACACGGCTCGTCGGGGCGACGAGCGACCGCCTCCAGCTCCCTTCCGCCGCGCGACGCTGGGGTCACGACCCCGACACCGCGGTTGGTCATCACCCCTCGAGCCCACACCGCTCTCAGACTCGACCATCGTGTGAGATGGTTCACGCAGCGCCCGAGCAACCTCATGACACTCTCCAGCCATGACGGGGCGTTCGAGGTCTATTCTTACGCCCCCTCACCCCGCGGGGGCTGTACCCGTCTGCGTCAACCGCCTACTGTGAGCAGCAAGCTGGGCGGCGCCGTCGCCCCCACCATCCGGAGCGACGCTCGCCCGGATCGGCCAGATCTGCACAAGGAGTTGCCATGTTCGCTCTCGCCGTCCTGCTGCTCATCGCCGCAGCAGCCCTCGTCCTGTGGGTCCTCTTCGGGCTCAACGGAGAGAACAACAACGACGTCCACTTCCACGGTTTCGGCATCGACGCCAACCTCACGCCGCTCACCGTGTTCCTCCTCGGCGCCCTGACGCTACTGCTCGTGTGGGCCGCGACGCGCCTGATCGCCGCCGGCACGAAGCGCAAGTACCGCCAGCACAAGGAGACGAAGGAGCTCAAGAAGGAGCACCAGCTCAGCGAGAAGCAGCGCCTCGAGGCCGAGCGCGAGCGTGAGCGCCTCGCCGCCGAGCGCGACAAGGAGCACGATCTGCGCGAGACCGCCGAGGCCCGCCAGCGCGTCGCGCAGCGCGACGTCGAGCGCTACCCCGAGGACCACCGCACCACCGAGCACATCAGCACGGAGCGTGTCGGCACCGAACGCGCAGCCGAGGGTCGTCGCGCGGGCGAGGGCGACGTCATCGGCAACCGTGTCGACGGTGTCGTCGACGAGCGCGCCACCGACGGGCGCCACTACCGCAACTGATCTCACCGCGACGACGGTCTGCGTCACCGACCGGATCGCGCCGCCCATGACGAAGGCGCCGCACCCCAGCGAGGGTGCGGCGCCTTCATCGTTCTCGACGCTCGTGACGCCGGAACCCATCGCCCCGGCGCCCTCCACGTCAGGCCACTCAGACCGCCACGTCAGGCCACTCAGACACGGCCGTTGCGGCCGGGCCCGCCCGTCAGCCTCACCCAGCTGGCGGGGCGCCACCCATCACACACGACAGCGCGCGTGCTCCGCGGGCAGAAACGCAGAACCACGCGCGCTGACGGCGACGTCGGGCGTCAGCTCACTTGGCGGCCTCGACGTGCTTCGGCTCCTTCTTCGGCGCCGGCTTCGAGTTGGCGGCGTCGACGAACGCGTGGCGCGGCGTCTCGAGGTCCATGAGGGCGCTGGCGTCGCGGCCGAACATCATGCCGACGGCCCAGTTGCCGAGGATGCGTGCCTTACGCTCGAGTGTCGGCATCGCGTACGCGTGGTAGCCGCGGTGCATCATCCACGCCGGCAGGCCGCGCAGGCCGTACTTGCCGACCTGGGCGACGCCCTTGCCGACGCCGAGCCCGGCGACGGAGCCGATCGTCTTGTGCTTGTACTGCTTCATCTCGCCGCCGCCGCGAATCGTCGTCAGGATGTTCGCGGCGAGGACGGGCGCGTGACGCAGCGCGTGCTGGGCGTTCGGCACGCAGAACCCGCCGGGGCCCATGCCCGTGACATCGGGGACGGCGGCGTTGTCGCCGGCACCCCAGGCGCCCTCGACGACGTTGCCCTCGTCGTCACGCACACGCAGGTCGGTGCCGACCATGAGACGGCCGCGGTCGTCGATCGGTAGGTCGGAGTCGACGAGGACGGGATTGGCCTTGACGCCCGCATTCCACACGATCGTGTCGGCGTCGAACTCCTCACCAGTCGACAAGACGATGTGCTTGTTCTCGCAGCTCTTGAGCTGCGTGTCGAGGTAGACGTCGACGCCGCGCTCGCGCAGGGAGGCGACAACCCACTTCGCCTGCTCCTCGCTGACCTCCGGCATGACGCGGCTCATGGCCTCGACGAGCACGAAGCGCGGGTCTTCGGGCGACAGACGCGTGTAGTGCTTGATGGCGTCCTTCACCATGTCTTGGATCTCGGCGATCGCCTCGATGCCGGCGAACCCGCCGCCGACGAAGACGAACGTCAGCGCACGCTTGCGCTCCTCGGGATCGGTGAGGACGGCGGCCTCGTCGAGGCGCGCGAGGACGTGGTCACGCAGCGTGACGGCTTCCTCGATCGTCTTGAAACCGATGCCCTCCTCGGCGAGGCCGGGGATCGGCAGCGCGCGCGGCACGGAGCCGGCGGCCATGACGATGTGGTCGTACTCGAGCGTGAAGTCGTCACCGAGCTCGGGGTCGACGTTGACCGTGCGGTTCGCGTGGTCGATCGACGTCACCTTGCCGGTGATGATCTCCGCACCCTTGAGGTGACGGCGCAGCGGCACGAGCGCGTGACGCGCCTCGATCGAACCGGCGGCGACCTCCGGCAGGAAGGGCTGGTACGTCATGTAGGGGTTCGGGTCGACGACCGTCACCGAACCTTCGCCGTCCTTGAGGGAGGCGAGCAGCTTCTTGGTGGTGATGAAACCCAGGTACCCGCCGCCGACGACGAGGATGCGCGGACGCACGTTGGTGTTCTGCGTGAAAGCCATGCAACAACTCTAGAACCGCCGAGTACGTTCGGCGAAACGCTGACCAAACGACTGATGTTACCGGACAGTAAGGCGCAGCGGGGGTCTGTGAGCCGCGCGACTTTCCAGAGCCCCTCCTCTTTCTGCGCGCAAGTGCACCTGGGTGCACTTGCACGCAGAAAGAGGGGCCCGCGCGTCAGGTCCTGAGCATCGACATCCTGAGCATCGACAATCGAGCATCAGAGCTCGAGCGTCAGTTCCTTGCCCTTGCAGCGGCTCACGCAGATCATCATGATGTCGCCCTCTTCACGCTCGTCGTCCTCGAGCACGGAGTCGCGGTGGTCGATCTCGCCGGCGATGACGCCCGTCTCGCACGTGCCGCAGATGCCTTCGAGGCAGGAGCCGAGGACGCTGACACCGGCCTCGCGCACGACCTCGAAGATCGACCTGTCGGCGGGCACGGTGAGGCGCATGTCGGATTCTTCGAGGATGACGTCGAACTCGGTGTTGCCCGAGTCGTCGATCTCCTTGGGGCTGAAGCGTTCGACGTGCGCGACGAGGTTGGCGCGGCTCTTGCACCCGTCCTCGATCGCCGCGAGCAGACGCTCCGGCCCGCACGAGTAGACGAGCGCGGGGCCCGCAGCGTCGGCGTCGGCGAGGGTGGCGGCGAGGTCGAAAGCACCCTTGTCGGCCTTGGGCCAGAACGTCACCCTGTCACCGAAGGAGGCGAGTTCGTCGCGGAAGGCCATCGTCGCCCCGCTGCGCCCGAGGTAGTACAGGTGCCAGTTCTTGCCCTGCGCCTGCGCGGCGCGCACCATCGTCAGGATCGGGGTGATGCCGATGCCGCCCGCGACGAAGACGTACGTCGGCGCCTTGCGCAGTTCGAAGTGGTTGCGTGGGCCGTAGCTGACGAGTTCGTCGCCGACCTTCAGCGTTTCGTGGATGTAGGAGGAACCGCCTCGCGATTCGCTCTCGCGCAGGACGGCGACCTGGAAGCGGCTGCGGTCGGCCGGGTCGCCGCACAGCGAGTACTGACGGATGAGTTCGTCGAACGGGTCGTGCTCGGGCAGGTCGCCCTGCTCGGCGTCCTTCAACTCGGCGTCGCTCACGCCGCCGAGGACGAGGTCGAGGTGCGCTCCGGGGGCCCACTCGGGCAGGTCTGCGCCGTCGGCGGCGCGCAGCGTCAGGAGGCGGACGCCGTCGGCGGCGTCGTCGATCCCGTCGACGACGAGAAGCGTCTTCGCCTCGGGCTGAGTCGATTCCGAAACCATGCCTGTCTCCTTCACTGGGCACAGCGCGCCGTCTCGCCCCCCCTGGCGTGCACGTGCACCCGGGTGCATCTGCACGCAGGGAGGCGAGGCAGGACGCGATGTTGTTCGGGTGCGAACGAGTTGTCAGTCTACGCATGTTCGTGACGGGTGCGTGACCCAGGAAACATTCCATCGCCGCAAAGTCTTTCGGGGGCGAACGATCTGGCCTAGCGTGGGAGCACGCCGCCCCATCGCCCCCGCCTGACGCCTCGATCGTCGTGCGGGCCGTCGCCAGGAGTTCATCATGACCAAGCGTGTCCTCATCGTCCAGCACGACCACTGTTCGCCCCCCGGCGCCGTCGCGGATCGCTTTCGCGAGTGCGGTTACGAGGAGACGCTCTTCCAGGTCGTGCCGGAGAAGGATTTCGAGAACCCGGGCGTCGACGTCGAGTTTCCCGACGTGCGCGAGTTCGACGCGCTCGTCGTCATGGGCTCGTACTGGTCGGCGTGGGACGACGAGATGATCGGCTCATGGTTGGCGCCCGAGATGCAGCTGCTGCGCGACGCGGACACCGCGGGCGTCCCCGTCCTCGGCATCTGCTTCGGCGGGCAGCTTCTGGCGCGCACGCACGGCGGCTCGGTCGGGCGCGCGCCCGAACCGGAGATCGGGTTCGTCGAGGTGAGCAGCGAACGCGAGGACATGGTGCCCGGTGGCAAGTGGTTCGCCTGGCACTACGACCGCTGGCAGGTGCCGCCGGACGCCGTCGAATTCGCGCGCAACGACATGGCGTCGCAGGGTTTCGTGCTGCGCAAGAACCTCGCCGTGCAGTTCCATCCCGAACTCTCCAGCGAGATGCTGACGGGCTGGTGCGACAACGGCGGACGCGAGATGCTCGCCTCCCTCGGGCGCGACGCCGACGCCGAGATCGCTGCCGCGAAGGAATGGGATGACGAGGGACGCCGCCGCGCCGGCGTCCTCGTCGACGGGTTCCTGGAGCAGGTCGCCGCGAGCTGATGAGCGCTGACCTATTCGAACGCGAGGTTCGGCGCCACATGGCGCCGGCTGACGCCCGAGTTCTCGAAGAGACCGACGTAAGAGACGACCTCGACCCCCTGGTCGGCTGGAGCGCGGAGCATTTCGACAGCCTCGACTGACGCGGGCGTCAACGTTGCCCGGATCCGCATCACGGTCGACGCGTTCTCGGGCGATGTTCACGCCCGATCAGGCGGACGCGCCTTTCAGGACGTGAGGTCGTCGCGGTAGAGCCGCGCACAGAAGTCACGCAGCTCGGCGGCGAGGGCGGCGATCTCGTCGACGGCGTGATGCGTCGGCGTCCACGCGGCGTGCAGCGGCATCGTCAGCACCGAGCCGTTGGCGTCACGCACGCGGCGCGGGATGAGCCCGAACCGGGTGTCGTTCGTCAGCACCGCGACGCCGCGCCCCGAGGCCGCGAGCGCCTGGGCGGCTTCCGGCGAGTCGACCTCCTGCACGTGCTGTGGCGCGAGGCCCGCCTCGGCGAACGCGCGCGTCAACACCTGGCTGACGGGGTGTCGGCCCGGCAGCATGACGAGCGGGTCGACGCGTGCGAGCGCCTCGAGACTCACCGAGCGGTCACGCTCGGCGCCCTCACCATCGAGCACGCCCCGGGCGCCGACGTACGCGCGCACCGGCAACTCGGCGATCAGCATCGACGCCACCTCCGGCGGCGGAACGGCTGGTGCGACGACGATGTCCGCGCCCTCCCCGAGCGCCGCGAAGACCTCACTCGTCGAGCGGCTGACGACGTTGACCTCCGGCGCCAACGCACCCCGCGCCGGGCCCGCCGCGAGGAACGGTGCGATGACGTCGCTGAGCGTCGTGCTCGGCGCGGCGATCGTCAACGACGTGAGCCTCCCGGACGCGAGAAACGCCGCAGTGCGCTTGAGCGTCGCCTCCTGTTCGAGCAGGCCGCGGGCCAGCACGAGCAGTTCGGCCCCGGCCGCTGTCAGCCGCACCCCACCCTCGGAACGGACGAGCAACTCGACCCCCAGCTCGCGTTCGAGCGCCCGCAACTGCCGCGAAACCGCAGGCTGGCTGACGTGCGACGCCGCGGACCCCGCCGTCACCGATCCGGCGTCGGCGACCGCGACGAAGTAGCGCAGGACTCGCAGCTCCACGACGGGCGACCTTCCGATGAGGCCATGCCTAGAAGGCATGGCAGAGAGTGAGAACAGGTATCGAGGAGCCTAGCCCCATCTCGTCGATTTCACGTGGCCCACGTCACAGAATGTGCAGGGCACCACTGCCTGACATCACGCGCGAGCATCGGAGACGACCATGACGATCACCCCGCCTGACGGCGCCACAGCTGCTGCCGGCGTGCCCGGGCTGTCGGCCGACGCGATGCCGCAGCTGACCGAATACCTCGGCGAGGCAACGCGATTCATCACGGAGTGGATGAACGAGTACGGCCCTTCCACCCCGCATCCGGCGCAGAGCGTCGAGCACGCGCAGTTCAAGGCGGCATTCGACGAACTGACGTCGCGTCTGAGCGTCAACTACCCGTTCTTCCACCCTCGCTACGTCGGGCAGATGTTGAAGCCGCCGCACCCGGCGGCCGTCGTCGGGTATCTCACGACGATGCTCATCAACCCCAACAACCACGACCTCGACGCCGGCGCCGCGACGACGCGCATGGAGGTCGAGGCGGTCGATGAGATTGCGCGCATGTTCGGGTGCACCGCTCGTCGAACTGCGAGTGAGGACACGAGCGACGCGAGGCCCGGAGCGAGCAGCCGAGACGAGCCAGAGGAATGTGGTGACGGGAACCGACTCTGCCACCTCGGCCACCTGACGACCTCGGGCACCGTCGCGAACCTGGAGGCGCTGTTCGTGGCGCGGGAGACGCATCCGCGCAAGGCGATCGCGCACAGCGCTGACGCGCACTACACGCATGGGCGCATGAGCCACCTGCTCAACGTGCCGTCGGTGTCGATCCCGACCGACAGCCGCGGACGCATGGATCTTGACGCGCTCGAGTGGTTCCTCAAGGGCGGCGGCATCGGCACCGTCGTCATGACGGCCGGGACGACGGGGCTCGGCGCCGTCGATCCGATCGACAAGGCGATTCCGCTGTGCCGCAAGTACGGCGTCCGCGTCCACGTCGACGCCGCGTACGGTGGGTTCTTCCGCCTCCTCGCCGACGACGACTCCCTGCTCGCGCCCGAGGTGGCGGCGGCGTTCCGCGCGATCGACGAGGCCGAATCCGTCGTCATCGACCCGCACAAGCACGGCCTTCAGCCGTACGGCTGCGGCGCGGTGATCTTCAAGGATCCGAACGTCGCGAACTTCTACGACCACACCTCGCCGTACACGTACTTCACGACGGGCGACGACATCCACATGGGCGAGATCTCGCTCGAGTGCTCGCGCTCCGGTGCGTCGGCGGCCGCGTTGTGGATGACGCTGCAGCTGCTGCCGTTGACGCGTGAGGGCATGGGTGAGGTCGTCGCGCCGGGGCGTCGCGCTGCGCTTGCGTGGGCCGAGAAGTTGCGCGCGTCCGACGTGTTCGAGCTGTATCAAGAGCCCGACCTCGACATCGTCAGCTACTTCCCGATCGGCGACTCGCTCACCGACATCGACCGTCGCTCCGGCGCGATCCTCACCGCCGGCATGAACGCCCCACGCGACGAGTCGCTGTTCGTCGCGACGTACCAGGTGGACGCCGACGACATGGCCGCGCGCGGGCACGTCATCGACGAGCGCAGCGCCGGGTCGGCGCAGGAGGGCGAACCCCTCGTCGGCGCGCGCATCCTGCGCAGCGTGACGATGAAGCCCGAGACCGAACCCGTCATCGACCAGATCCACGCGGCTGCCGAGGCCCTCGCCCGACAGGCCGCCACGGCCGAACGCGACGCTCCCCTGCCCGACGAAGAGGTCGCCGAGCCTGGCATCTGACGCATCGCCGGGCCCGTCACACGCGCGTACGGCCAGGTGAGTCACGAAGTGCCGGGTGAGTCATGTGAAAGCGACTCACCCTGCACTTCGTGACTCACCTGCGTCCTGGATAGCCGCCGCGAACACCCGGGCCGACGCCTCGAGACCGTGCGCCCGAGGTACGCGCCGCCGGGACGAACAGTGCCTTTCGTCAGCGCACCTGCGGTTGAGCGACGAGGTCGCCATATTTGGTGCCCCAAAGGCGGTCAGCCAGTTCATAGGCCGCGAGCGCCCAGGGGGCCAGTCGTTCACCCTGCTCGATGTCGAGGGGAGTGAAACGCACGAGCGCGCCCATCGACGCCGGTCCGATCTCGAGCTGCCCCGTCGCCCCGGCCTCGTCGGCGACGACCTGGAGCGCGCCACGCACGTCATCGGTGACGAGCGCGTCGGGCCCCGGGTGACCGCAGACATGGACGGTGGTCGTCTTTGCGGCCTGCACGGCCTCCGTCGCCAGGTAGGCAGAGCCGATTCGCGCCGCGCCGCACGCCTCGACAACGAGGTCTTCGAACTGCGTCACCGCCAGAGGCAGCGTGCCGTGGATGAGCAAGTGCTGGTGCGTGTCGAGCAACGAGAACCGCTCGAGACCCTTGCCGAGCGTTGAGATGCCGCCGCTGTGACGCGGATTGAGCTCATGGGGGATGAAACCCTCAGCGGTGAGGATGCCGTCGATGCCGAAGGAGCCGCGGTAGTGATGGCGCCGCGCGAGCACTTCGCCGACGGCGCGGGCGGTGGCGCGCATCTGATCGCGATCAGCCGGCGCCGGATCCCACCACGAAGAGATGCCCGCCTGACGAAAGCGATCGCTGCCGTGGGGCTGCAGCATCACCAGTTCCACCGGCCGGAGGACGGCGACGCCGTCGTCAGCGACCTGGCCGTGGATGGAGCAGGGCACACCTTCGAGGTAGGGCATGAGACGCAGCCGCTCGGCATGGGGCGCGAGCGCTTCGTATGCGGCCGCGCCGTCGTCCGTGACGTGCCGCACCAGCACCGCGCCACCGTTGAGACCCTCGCTCGCGTCAGCCGACCAGACCGTTCCGACACCGCGATCGAGACGCGCGGCGGCCCCTCGCACCTCGTCGAGGCGTGCTGGGACGACCTCTTCGGGCGCATGCGGGACGCCTGCCGCCTCCCACAGCTCGCGGCTGAGCGTCTTGTCTTCCAACCGCTCCTGCGTCTCGCTGCGCGCGCCGTAGGTGCCTCGCCCGTAGAACGAATCAGCGCCGAGAGCGAGCGCGACGATGACGACAGCCCTCGCCTCGGGGTCGAACGCGTCGAGCACCGCGCCCACCCCGTCGTCTGACTCCCGCAGAAGGTGCTGCCAGGCGCGTACCTCATCGACCACGTCATGCACCGGGCTCATCGCCAAGCGGTGAACCGTGATCCGATCTGGCTCGGGCAGCGGGCCGGTGCCGTCGCCCCACGTGATCACGAGGATGCGCGCGGCACCGTTCTCGCGGGCCTGCACGACGTGACGGGTCGCGCTTGCCAGGACGGGTGCGAGGATGACGACCGGGCGCCCCTCGATGTCGTCACGCCGGCGCGCCGCGAGGTGCTTGCTCAGGCGCTGCAGAGGGTCCGGGCTGGTGTCCATACCCGATCGTAGGGCGGTTCGTGGCCACCGTTCGACCGATTTTCTCACGCGGCGCCATGGCCTGAGGCCGCGCAGCGCACCCCGCGATGGCACCCCGGCGCGGGACACCCGCGCTGCGTGCCGGCACCACGGCAAGACGCCGTATGCGAGCGAGTCGAAGATTCGGGCGGAGGGTGAATCACCCCGCGCCGGGTCATGTCGTTCTATCGCACGCCCCGTAGGCTGGGGGCATGGCTATGAACACGGCGTTCGCCGTCCTTCCCGGCATGACGATCGACGAGCTTCCCAGCGGCATCCTCGACGCGACGACCGACTACGTCACGGGTGAGGAAGCCATCTCGAACGCCCTGCCGGCCGGTTACGTCGGCGCCTTCACAGCGCGCACGAACGACGAGCGCGACGCCGTCGTCCTCGTCGGCTACGAGCTGATGCTGCAGCCCGACCTCATCCCAGACATCGCCGACGAAGCCGTCACCGCCGTCTTCGCGGGCGGCTCGAAGACGTGGCTGCTCATCATCGACGCCGGCGAGTCGAGCCGCATGCTGTCGCTCGACGACGCGCAGATCACCGCCGAGGACGGCGAGCCCGTCGAGGGAGAGCCGACGTCCGTCATCGACGGTGACCCCGAGAAGACGCTCAAGAAGGCGGTCGGCGACCTCACAGGCGTCAGCCTCGACGCCGTCATCGCCGACAAGGGCCTGCTCGTCATCGTCGAGGACTGACGCTTCGGGTGGCCGCGCGAACCGACCGACCACGTCGACATCGCGTTCGCCGCTGCCCACGCAGCAAGGCGGGTAACTCACGGGTAGGCGCGAAGTTCCGCGCCAACCCGTGAGTTACCCGCCACCGTGCGTCATTCGCCGCGTCAGTTGGCCCACTGGACACGAACCGGGAGCTTCTTCACCCCGTTGACGAAGTTCGAGCGCACGCGCTTGACGTCGCCGGCAAGCTCGATCGAGTCGATGCGCGGCAGCAGCTCCTCGAGCAGCAGACGAATCTCGAGGCGCGCGAGGTTGTTGCCGAGGCACAGGTGCGGTGAGCCCTTGCCGAACGTCATGTGATCGACGTTCTTGCGCGTCACGTCGATCTTGTACGGCTCGGGGAAGACGTCTTCGTCGCGGTTGCCGGAAGCGAACCACATGACGACCTTGTCGCCGGCCTTGATCTGCTTGCCGCCGAGCTCGACGTCCTTCGTCGCCGTCCGACGGAAGTGGTAGACGGGCGACGCCCAGCGCAGCAGCTCCTCGAGGCCCGACTCGATGAGCGACGGGTCGTCCTTCATCGCCTTGAACTGATCGGGCTGCGCGATGAGGCCGAGCGTGATCTGGCTGATCGCGTGACGCGTCGTCTCGTTGCCGGCGATGACGAGCAGCGAGAAGTAGTTGTTGAAGTCCTGGTCGGTGAGCGAAACCCCGTCCTCGGGCATCTTGTTCGCGAGGATCGAGACGAGGTCCTTGCCGTCGCCACCGACGCGCTTGTCGCGCAGGTCGCGGCCGTAGTCCCACACGTCCTGAACCGTCGGCGAACGGAACGGCAGGTGACGGTACTTCTCCGACTCGGGCGAGTCGAGCAGGTGCTCGGTGTAATCGGGGTCGGTGTTCGCGACCATCTCGTTGCCCCACTGGATGAGCTGGCCCGTGTGCTCACGCGGCACGTCGAGCAGACGCGCGAGCACCTGGATCGGGAAGTCCGCGGAGATCTTCTCGACGAAGTCGAACTCGCCGTTCGGCGACGCCTTCTTCGCCTCGTCGACGGTGTTCTTCGTCAGCTCGCGCAGGAACGCCTCGTAGTTCTTCAGCAGGTTGCGCGGCGAGAACTCGCGCTGGATGAGCTTGCGCAGCGCGGCGTGACGGGCGCCGTCCGTCTCGAGGATGGAGCGGCGGAAATCCATGAGGTCGTCGTCGACGTCCTCGAGGTTGACGAACTGCTCCGACGTGAACGTCTCGGAATCCTTGTCGACGGCCCAGATGTCGTCGTACTTCGTGACGGCCCAGAAGCCCTTGCCGTCGCTCTCCTGGGTCCAGTGCACCGGGTCGGCGTGACGCAACGCGTCGAACTGCGCCCATCCCTCGTTGTCGCGGAAGCGGTCGATGTTGGACAAGTCGACGTCGGCGACGTCGAACGCGGCGTCGGCCTTGGGAGCTGCGCCCTGGTCGATGATGGTCATGTCGTCTCTCCTCGTTCAGCAGGAAAATCGGGAAGGGTGCGCGAAGCGCCTGGCCGCGGGCGCGATCACAGGTGGTAGGTGTACTCGCGGAACTCCCAGTCGGTGATGAAGCTGTTGAAGCGCTCGATCTCGTTGCGCTTGTAGGCGAGGAACGTCGCGACGAACTGCTCGCCGAGCACCTCACGCATCTCGGTGTCCGCCTCGAGCGCGTCGAGTGCGGCGCACAGCGACGACGGCAGCATCGGCGAACGTTCCGGGTCGTAGCCGTAGCCGACGAGCGGCTCGCCGGGGTCGATCTCGTCACGGATGCCGAGGTAGGCAGCGGCCAGCGTCGCCGCCGTCAGCAGGTACGGGTTGGCCGACGCGTCGCCGAGGCGCAGTTCGAGACGCGATGCGGAGCCGCGCTCCGGCGGGATGCGCACCATCGCGCTGCGGTTGTCGAGACCCCAGTCGATGAGCCACGGCGCGAGCGTGTCGGGCCCGAACCGCTTGTACGAGTTGATCGTCGGGTTTGCGAGCGCCGTCAGCGCCGGCGCATGCTTGAGGATGCCGCCGATCGCGTGGTGCGCGACCTTCGACAGGCCGTGCTCGCCGTTCGGGTCGTCGAACAGGTGGTTGCCGTCGGCGTCCTGCGTCGAGAAGTGCAGGTGGAAACCGGAACCACCCTCGTCGTTGAACGGCTTCGCCATGAACGTCGCGAGCTTGCCGCGCGCCCGCGCCATCTCCTTGACGGCGGCCTTGAAGCGGAACGCGCGGTCGGAGGCGTCCATCGCGTCGGAGTGCCACAGGTTGATCTCGAACTGCCCGCTCGAGAACTCGTGGTTCGCGGCGACGACCTCGATGTCGTACTCGCCGAGCTGACGCAGCGTCTGCAGCAACACGTTCTCCGGGTCACCACGCAGGCCGCTGACGTAGACGTTGCCGCTCATCTCGCCGTAGCGCGACCAGCCGGAATCGGAGTTCTCGTCCTCCTGCAGCACGTAGAACTCGAGCTCGGGCCCGCAGATCGGCGTGCCGGCGATCGAGGAGAACTTCTCGATGACGTTCTTCAGCACGTAGCGCGGGCTCTCGGCTGACGGCGAGCCGTCGGGGTTGAAGACGTCGGCGATGACGTGTGCGACGCCCGGCTCCCACGGCACGCGCGTCAGCGTCTCGATGTCGGGGCGCGCGACGATGTCCGGCAGGCCGGCGGCGAGCCCACCCTCGATGTCGACGACGTCGCCCATCGGCGTCGTGCCGTACACGCTGCGGCAGAACGCAACGCCGTGCCCCGTCGTGCGTTCGAAGCGGTTGACGAGCAGGTCCTTGCTGCGGTCGGTGCCGATGATGTCGGAGTAGCCGAGGCGGATGACGTCGATGCCCTCCGCCCGACACTTCGCCATGGCCTCGGCCACGGCCCCCGGCTCGCTCGACTTGCTCCCTGAGTTCGTCATGCCTCGTCGCCTCTCACGCCGTTGTGAGCGAACCTCGACGGTTGCCGGGTCGGGGTGCGCACGTTTCGTTCGGGTCCGAACATACCGTGTGACTCACGCCACACAAACCCTCATGATCGGATAGCCTAGCGCGTGTCGTACGGATACGAACGATTTACGGCGAAGGAACTTCGACGCCCTCGCCGCGCGCACACGCGCCGATACCGAAAGGGCTCTGCCATGAGCGAATCCCCCGAACTCAAGGGTTTCTTCTACCCGCGCACCGTCGGCGGCACGTCGGGCATCATCCCGTCACCGCCGTGGTACTACTCGGGCGACCTGCTCACCGTCGAGTACCGCACGAACCCCGAGCGCGTACGCGAACTGCTGCCCGAACCGCTGGAGCTCGCCGACGAGGACCCGGGCGCCGTCGCGCTCATCTGGGCCGACTGGCAGTCGTGCAGCTCGTCGCGCGAGGAGCTGCTCGACCCGGTGCGCGCGCAGTACAAGGAGGCGTTCGTCGTCGTGCGCTGCTCCTACGAGGGCCGCACGTTCAGCCGCTGCGTCTACATCTGGGTCGACAAGGACTTCGCCATCGGCCGCGGCCTGCACCAGGGCTACCCGAAGAAGCTCGGCTCGATGTGGCAGACGCGCCCGCACCCCTTCAGCCAGGGCGCGCCGCAGATCGCGGAGGGCGGAATGTTCGGCGCGACGCTCGCGGCGGGCGACCGTCGCCTCGCCGAGGCGGTGCTGACGCTGCGCGAACCGTCCGAGACGAGCGGCTTCGTCAACGGCCACCCGATGGCCCACCACCGCATCTACCCCGACATCGCGCGCGGCGCTACGGGTGACGCCTACAGCGAGCTGATCTCCTCGGGCGCGTCGGAGTTCGAGGGTGGCCAGGCGTGGAAGGGTGACGTCGACCTGCGCCTGTTCGAATCGCCCACGGAGGAACTCGCCGCCCTGGAGGTCGACGAGATCATCGGCGGCTACTACCGGCAGATCGGCGTCGTCTGGAACGGCGGCGAGACGCTCGAACGTCTCGTGTGAGCCAGGCGGCCGCGAAGGGCGGCAGCCTGCGTCGCAGATGAGTTCGTGGACACACGGCACGCAGCGTCACGCCGCCGACCCACCCCACCCCGGACGGGTGTAGTGTGATTTGGGTCACTACGAGAGGGGAAGGGATGCGGCACAAATCCCGTCCACAGGGTTGCGCCTGCGGGTGCGGCCCCGGCTGCGTCCACGCTCGGCTCGCCGACGCGATCCCCCTCGTCAGTTCGCTGTTGAGCGCGACGGCACGCGACGAGGGTCTCGTCATCGCCATCGCGGACCGCGAGGCACGCCTGCACTACGTCGACGGAGACTCCCGCGCCCGCAGCCGCGCCGAGAGCATCGGCTTCACCGCGGGGGCGAACTGGTCGGAGGCGCAGGTCGGCACGAACGCGCCGGGCCGAGCTGTGGCCCGCGGCGAGGCGGTCTCGATCCATCGCGAGGAGCACACGCGCCCGGACGTCCACCCGTTCAGCTGCTCCGCGGCGCCGCTCGTCGACCCCGTCACCGGCGAGGTGCTCGGCGCTCTCGACGTGACGGGAGGTGACGCTGCGGCAGACCGGCGCACCCTCGCACTCGTGCAGGCCACCGCGGCCGCGGCCGCTCGTGAACTTCGCCTCGCCGGGGTGCCGGTCGCCCCTCCACCGCACACGAGCGCGCGGCTGCGTCTCGTCCACCACGGCCGCCCCTGCATCGAAACGGGTACGGCCACCCACGCACTCACCGACCGCCACGCCGAACTCCTCGCGACACTCGCGCTCGAACCCCAAGGCCTCAGCGCCGACGAGATCGGGGCCCTCGTCTACCCGGACGGCACGCCGCCCGCCACCATCCGCGGCGAGTTGCTGCGGCTTCGTCGACGGCTCGACACGATTCCCGGCGCGCCGAACCTCGAAAGCCGCCCCTACCGCCTCACGGGGCCACTGCTCATCGACGCCGTCCAGGTCACGGAGCATCTGCGTCGCGGCGAGCACGACGAAGCCCTCGAGCTGTATCGCGGAGCCTCGCTGACGCGCAGCGAGGCGGAGCCCGTCGTCGACCTGCTGCGTTCGACGTCCGGGTCGCTACGCGAAGCGATGCTCAGTGACGCCACTCCCGAGACCCTTCTGCGCTACCTCGACCTGCCCGAGGCCGCCGATGACGTCGAGTCGTGGCACATGGCACTCACCGTCCTGCCACCGCGCGCGCCACAGCGGGCCATCGTTCTCACGCATCTCGAACAGCTCGACACTCGCCTGCGCCAGGCGAACTGACGCCCGCAGAGCGCGTTGCACGGGCAGTGCAACGTTGATGCAACGCAGCCCTTCGTAACGTGACGCACATCACGCAACCCCGCGTCACACCCGCGGGCTCAGGGAAAGGAAGCTGCGATGACGGTCTACGCCAACCCGGGAACCGAGGGCTCCAAGGTCGAGTTCAAGAAGCGCTACGAGCACTTCATCGGCGGCGAATGGGTCGCGCCGAAGAAGGGGCAGTACTTCGAGAACCCCACCCCGGTCACCGGCAAGACGTTCTGCGAGGTGGGCCGCGGCACCGCCGAGGACATCGAGGCCGCCCTCGACGCGGCATGGGCGGCGGCACCGACGTGGAACAAGACCTCGCCCGCGGAGCGGGCACTCATCCTCAACCGGATCGCCGACCGGATGGAGGAGAACCTCGAGAAGATCGCCGTCGCGGAGACGTGGGACAACGGCAAGCCGGTGCGCGAGACGCTCAACGCCGACATCCCCCTCGCGATCGACCACTTCCGCTACTTCGCCGGTGCCATCCGCGCGCAGGAAGGCAGCCTCTCGCAGATCGACGAGGACACCGTCGCTTACCACTTCCACGAGCCGCTCGGCGTCGTCGGGCAGATCATCCCGTGGAACTTCCCCATCCTCATGGCCGTGTGGAAGCTCGCGCCGGCGCTGGCGGCCGGCAACTGCGTCGTCCTCAAGCCCGCCGAGCAGACGCCCGCGTCGATCATGGTGCTCATCGAACTGATCGAGGACCTCCTCCCCGCAGGAGTCGTCAACGTCGTCAACGGGTTCGGCGTCGAGGCCGGCGCGCCGCTCGCGTCGAACAAGCGCATCCGCAAGATCGCGTTCACGGGTGAGACGACGACCGGCCGCCTCATCATGCAGTACGCCTCGGAGAACCTCATCCCGGTGACGCTCGAGCTCGGCGGCAAGAGCCCCAACATCTTCTTCGAGGACATCGCGCAGGCCGACGACGCGTTCTACGACAAGGCGCAGGAGGGCTTCACCCTCTTCGCTCTCAACCAGGGCGAGGTGTGCACCTGCCCGTCACGCGCGCTCGTCCAGGAGTCGATCTACGAGCAGTTCATGGCCGACGTCGTCGAGCGCACGAAGAAGATCAAGGCCGGTAACCCGCTCGACGACTCGACGATGATCGGTGCGCAGGCCTCCAACGACCAGTTGCAGAAGATCCTGTCCTACCTCGACATCGGCCAGAAGGAAGGCGCGAAGGTGCTCACCGGTGGTCGGCAGGCCGAGTTGGACGGCGATCTGGGCGGCGGCTTCTACGTCGAGCCGACCATCTTCGAGGGCACGAACAACATGCGGATCTTCCAGGAGGAGATCTTCGGGCCGGTCGTGTCCGTGGCGAAGTTCGGCACGTACGACGAGGCACTGAAGATCGCGAACGACACCCTCTACGGCCTCGGCGCCGGTGTGTGGTCCCGCAACGGCAACACCGCCTACCGCGCGGGCCGCGACATCCAGGCGGGCCGCGTGTGGGTGAACAACTACCACAACTACCCGGCCCACGCCGCGTTCGGCGGCTACAAGAGCTCCGGCATCGGGCGGGAGAACCACCTCATGATGCTCGACCACTACCAGCAGACGAAGAACCTCCTCGTCTCCTACTCGGAGAACAAGCTCGGCTTCTTCTGAGCCGACCCGCATCACGGATCAGATCGCAACCACACGAAGGGAAGAGTCATGAGCACCATGCAAGCTGCAGTCGTGGACGTCTTCGGCGAAGACCTGAACGTCAAGGATGTGGAACTGCCGGAACCCGGGCCGGGTCAAGCGCTCGTCAAGCTGATCGCATCGGGTGTGTGCCACACCGACCTGCACGCCAAGGACGGTGACTGGCCGGTCAAGCCCGAACCGCCGTTCATCCCCGGCCACGAGGGAGTCGGCGTCGTCGAGAAACTCGGCGAGGGCGTCACCGAACTCGCCGTCGGCGACATGGTGGGCAACGCCTGGCTCGCCTCCGCGTGCGGCACGTGTGAACACTGCCGCAACGGCTGGGAGACGCTGTGCGAGGAGCAGACCAACGGCGGGTACAGCGTCAACGGCTCGTTCGGGCAGTACATGCTCGTCGACGCCACGTTCGCCGCTCGCATCCCCGAGGGCGCGGACCCCCACGAGATCGCTCCCGTGCTGTGCGCCGGCGTCACCGTGTACAAGGGTCTGAAGGTGACGGAGGTGCGCCCCGGGCAGTGGGTCGTCATCTCCGGCATCGGCGGGCTGGGGCACATCGCCGTCCAGTACGCCAAGGCCATGGGCATGCGGATCGTCGCCGTGGACGTCGCCGACGACAAGTTGGAGCTCGCGAAGAAGCACGGCGCGGAGGTCACGGTGAACGCCGCGGTCGAGGACCCGACGCAGGCCGTCCTCGACGCCACAGGCGGTGGCGCCCACGGCGTCCTCGTCACGGCGGTGCACCCCAAGGCGTTCGGCCAGGCCATCGGCATGGCGCGTCGCGGGGGAACCATCGTGTTCAACGGTCTTCCTCCGGGTGATTTCCCGGCGCCGATCTTCGACGTCGTCCTCAAGGGCCTGACGATCCGCGGATCGATCGTCGGCACCCGGCAGGACATGGTCGAGGCGCTCGACTTCTACGCCCGAGGCCTCATCCACCCGACGTTCAGCAAGCGGAACCTCGACGACATCAACGCGGTGTTCGACGAGATGCACCACGGCAAGATCGACGGGCGCGTCGTCATCGACTACACGACGGAGCGCGAGGACAAGTGATGAACCTCGAGTCACGAGCCGGTGTGGCCGGAGAGACCGTCAGCCGGGTCGCCCTGACGCCGGACGCCGTCGCTCTGCTGCACCAGCTCGTGGCCGAGCACGGTCGTCTCATGTTCCACCAGTCCGGCGGGTGCTGTGACGGGTCGACCCCGATGTGTTACCCGGCAGGACAGTTCCGCACGGGTCAGGCCGACGTCCTGCTCGGCACGTTCACGCTCCCGGACGTGGCAGGCGACGATGCCGAGTTGGAGTTCTGGATGAGCCGGGAACAGTTCGAGACGTGGAAGCACACTCACCTCACCGTCGACGCCATCGACGGACGCGGCGGAGGCTTCTCCCTCGAGGCGCCCGAGGGCAAACGCTTCCTCATTCGCTCCGATCTGATGTGAGAGAACCTCGCGCGGCCGGGGGCACGGTGGACGTCATCCACGTCTGTTCGGATCCGAAAGATAATGTGGGCTGATGCCGAGTCATCACACGCTGCTCGAGACCGAGACCCTGGCCTCCAGCAAGCTGGCCGACGCGAAGATCGATGTTGCCGCCATGCACGCCGTCAGCAGCATCCACCGCGCGGCGAACGCATCGCGCAACCACATGACGAACACCGTCCTGCGTCCGCACGAGCTGTCGTGGACGGGTTTCGTCGTGCTGTGGAGCGTGTGGATCTACGGCGAACCCGAGACGCGCGAGGTCGCCGAGAGCGCCGGCATCAGCAAGGCGACGCTGTCGGGCGTCGTCAAGACCCTCTCAGCCCGGGGATGGCTCAAGCGCACCCAGTCGTCGAGTGACAAGCGGTTCGCGCACCTGTCACTGACGCCCGCCGGTATGACGCTCATGGAGGAGCTGTTCCCCCAGTTCAACTCCGGCGAACAGCAACTCGTCGCCGACCTGACGCCCGACGAACTCACCGTCCTGACGAAGGCACTCCGCAAGGTCGTGACGACGGCCGAAGGCCTCGGCGCCGACACGTCCGCCTGACGTCCACCCGAGGCCCGCCCGGCGCAGCATGGCCGATGATGTGACGCCTACCAGTCAACCCGCCCGATCGAGGAGAACCATGCCGTTGCGCCCCGTCACCACGTGGACGCTCGAGATGCCCGAGCGCCCGCACACCACGCCGCGTGGCCACTGCATCAGCACCCCGACGGCCGACGCCCCCGACGTCGCATCCGGCCCGCATGACGACATGGCGAGCCGTCCTGAGGACGTTCGGATCGACCTGGTGCCGAACCCGAGCCCCGAGTTTGCCCGCTACCTCTACGCCGTCGTCGGCGGGCCGTGGACGTGGACCGACCGCCTCGGATGGACGCGCGAGCAGTGGCTCGCCGACCTCGGCGTCACCGGCACCGAGACCTACGTCGCGTACGTCGGCGGCGAACCGGCGGGCTACGTGCAGATCCAGCCGACACCCGTCGGCGCGGCGGAGGCGCGTGGTCGAGCAAGCGTCGAGATTCGCTACTTCGGACTCGTCAAGACCGCCATCGGACGGGGCCTCGGCCGCACGCTGCTAGCCCATGGCATCGACGCAGCCTGGACGCTCGCCGAACGTCATGAGGCGCCGGCGACGCAACGCGTCTGGGTTCACACGTGCAGCCTCGACGGCCCGGCGGCGCTGCGAAACTACGAGCGACGCGGCTTCGTCGTCATCGACGAGACGACGGAACTCATGGACTACCCCGCACAGCCCCTCGGCGCCTGGCGTTCCGCCGGCGGGCCCGCGTGAGCAGGGCCCGGCCGCCACGCCCCATCTGAAGTACGCCCGAGGCGAGTGAGTGGCTCCGCACTCAGACTCTGCGCAAATGCACCCGGGTGCACTTGTGCCTAGGTGAACTGCCCCCCGGGCCGAGGTGAACGCGAGACGCCGACGGCCCCTTCGGCGCCTGGCTCTTGGCTCACGTCCTCGGAAACACAGCGTGAAGAACCGGGGTCAGTGTGCGTGGGCTCAGGCGTGACGAGCGCGCTCGACGTGACGAGCGCGCTCGACGAGATCGCTGAGCAGCCGCAGTTGTTGCACGTCGGCGTCGAAAGTGCGTCGCGCTCAGGCGTGACGGGCGCGTTCGACGAGGTCGCTGAACAATCGCAGTTGCTGCGCATCGGTGTCGAAGGTGTCCTCCGGGTGCCATTGCACCGCGACGATGCTGGCCCCCGCGCCCACAAGGCCTGACTCGCGATCGCTCGCCGAGGTGCTTGCCGCCACAGCGTCGGTCGTCGGGTCGAGTTCGACGGCTTCCGTCGTCCCGTCATCGGCACGCGCGACGACCCGCCAGCCGGGCGCGACGTCCCGTAGGCACTGGTGGTGGTAGCAGCTGGCCTTGACGCTCGACCCGCCGAGCACCTGCGCGAGGCGAGACGACGGGTCGAGCTCGACGTCCTCGACGCGATGACGGTGCGCCGACACGCCGAGCTCGTCGTCCATGTCGAAGTGCAACGTGCCCCCCAAGGCCACGTTGAGCAACTGCATGCCACGACAGATCGCGAGCGCCGGCACGGCCTGCTCGACGATGACGCGCGCGAGTGCGAAGTCGAACGCGTCCTGTTCGACGTCGACGTCGTAGTGAGTGTCGTGCATCGCTTCGCCTGTCCAGACGGGCGAGATGTCGCCACCACCGGGCAGGAGGATGCCATCGGCGAAGGCCACGCGTTCGGCGACCCGGTCGACGAACGTGTCTGGAATACCGGCGAATCCACGCGTTGGGTCGACGAGTTCGTCGGGAGCCCCGCGCTCGGTGCCGTCATCACCCCCAGCGGTCATCGGCTCGGCGATCGGGGCAACGGGGTGGATGACGACCGGCTCGCCCCCCGCCGCCCAGACGGCGTCCATGAGCGCGCGCGCCATGACATCTGCGCCGTAGCGCAGAGCTGACGCGGACGCGGAGAACCGCGCCGGCATCGCGATGATGGGTCGACTCACGCCGTCACCCGCCTAGTCGTCATCGTCATCGTCATCACCTCAAAGTTCTCCCACGTGGTGCGTTTCGACACCACGTGGGGAGATTTCGCCACGAACAACTCCTACATCGTGCGTATCAACACCGAGTGGGACATCATTCCGCGCCGCCCCCGCCGGTCGTGTCGCACCGAGCGGTGCGGCTGAGCCTGCGAAGCCACACCGCCGGAAGACGCGCCGGAAGGCGCGGGCATCACGGCTGCGGAGGCATCGGCTTTCGGATACCGCGGAACTCCCAGTCGCCACCCTGGGCGGTGGAGAGGACTTCCTCCGACTCGGTGACCTGCGCGCCGACGTCGGTGCGGATGGGCGTCGGGCCCGTCACGATGTGGTTGCGCAGCGTGCCGAGGCCTTCGACCTCGACCTCGACGACGTCACCGGGGTACACCGTCCGCGAGATGGCGGGCGTGCCGGACAGCAGCAGGTCGCCGGGCTGCAGCGTGATGGTGCGGGCGATGTCGGCGACGAGGTAGTGCATGTTCCACTCCATCTCGTCGGTCGTGCCGTCCTGCTTCACCTCACCGTTGACGAGGGTGCGGATGCGCTTGCCGCGGAAATCCCAGCCCTCGATGACGCCGGGGCCGACGGGGCAGAGCGTGTCGGCACCCTTGACGCGCAGCATCGAACCGGAGTCGGTGTCGCGGAAGTCGTGCAGGCCGTAGTCGTTGGCGACGGTGTAGCCGCGGATGTAGTCGCCGGCCTCGTCGGGCGAGATGTTGCGGCACGTCTTGCCGATGACGATGGCGATCTCGCCCTCGTAGTTGAGCCACTTGCAACCCTCGGGGCGCACGACGGCACCCTCGTGCGTGTTGAGCGCGGAGACGGGCTTGTGGAAGTACGTCGGCGCCTTCGGCAGCGTCGTCATCATCTCGTCGACGCGGCTGCGGTAGTTGAGGTGCACGCAGACGATCTTGCTCGGCGTCACGGGCGGCAGGTGCGTCGCGTCGGCGATGGCGACGCGACGACCGTCGCCGGCGACGAGGTCGTCACCGTCGACGACGACGTCGACGGGGTTGCCGTCCAGCAGGATGCGGCGGGTTTCGCGCAGGGTCATCGGGTTCTCCTCGTGGGGTGGATCGGGATCAAGGTCAAGGTCGGCGGACAGCCGACGCCCTCAGCCCGCGGCCGGGACGTCGGGAATGTGTTGCGGGCCCGCCTCAGCAGCCGCCGAGGCAGCCTTCTGACGCAAGACGTCGTCGTCGATGACGGTGCGGTGCGGCGCGGGGAAGCCACCGTCGGGCTGGTCGAACCACAGGTGCACCTGGCCAGTACCGACGGAGTTCTCGTACTCGCCGTACTGACGCGACGGGGCGGTGCAGTCGCCTTCGCCGAGGGCACCGATCATCATGAGGTAGTGCCCGAATCGTGCTTCGGGCTTGTACCGGTAGAACTCGTCCATCGTGTCGAGGACGCGCGCGTGATCGCCGTTCGCGAACCATTCCATGCGCTGCAGGTCGGCCTGGCACGCCTCCTGCGAGAAGATGTGCTCGCTGCCGGCGGCCTCGTGGTCGCGCAGCTTGCGCAGCGGCCAGAACGTGTGGCTGAGCGCGCCGGAGGCGATGAGCAGCACCTTGCGGTCGCTCTCGCGGACGGCGTCACCGAGCGCGCGGCCGAGGCGCAGGTTGTCCTCCGTGTCGGCTGTTTGGCACACGCCGATGGAGATCCACTTCTTGTCGTCGAGGCCCTTGCCGAGGTACTCCCACATGTTCGTCGTCGCGTAGAAGATCGGCAGCGAGTGGTCGTCGGTCGCGGTGATCCACGTGCCGTGCTCGTCGGCCTTGCTCGCGATGAGGTGCGCGAGCTCCGGGTCGCCGGGGAAGTCGTAGTGACGACGCGTCATGCCGCGCGGCAACTCCTCCGACGTGAACAGCCCCGAGCGGCGATCCTGCGCCGTGACGACGAACTCGACGGTGGTCGCCCAGTGGCTGTCGAGTACGACGACGGTGTCGTAGTCGAGCACGTCGAACACCTCGCGCCGCAACTGCTTGAGCCCGGCGACGAGCGTCGTGTCCTCGCCGTTGTTGAGGCTGCGCCGCACGTCCTCGGGCAGCATGATCGTCGGCACGTGCGCCAGCAGACCGGCGCCTACCACTTCACCCATGTCCGTCTCCTTCGTTGATCGTCGTTTCTCGTCACTGGCCTGCCCCAAGGCCCGCCATCCTCTGCGTGCACGTGCACCCAGGTGCCCCGCACGCAAAGAATGTGCGGCGGGCACCTGCGAGCAGTGCCGCTCAATCTCTCGGCCATTCAGTTGTTCAGCGACTCGATCGTTCAGTTGCTCGGCGCGAAGACGGAGTTCTTCACGTCGCAGTAGAAGTCGAAGCTCCAGATGCCGCCCTCGCGGCCGATACCGGACCGGCCGCTGCCACCGAACGGCGCGCCGAGGTCGCGGACGAAGAAGCAGTTGACCCAGACGGTGCCCGCGCGCAGTTGCGCCGAAACGCGTTCTGCCCGCTCGGGGTCCGACGTCACGAGCGTCGCGGCGAGGCCGAAGCGCGTGTCGTTCGCCATCGCAACGCCGGCCTCGTCACCGTCGAACGTCTCGATCGTGAGGACGGGGCCGAACACCTCCTCGGTGAGGATCTCCGAGCCCTCGGGGCAGTCGGCGAGGATCGTCGGCGAGTAGAACAGGCCGCCCAGCTCGTCGTTCGGCCCCCCACCCATGAGGACGCGCGCGCCGTCGGCCTTGGCGCGCTGCACGAAACCGTCGACGGTGTCGAAGTGCTTGCGCGTGATGAGTGCGGAGACGTCGCTCGTCAGGTCGCGCGGGTCGCCCTGCTTGAGCGTGCGAGCCTTGTCGAGCACGCGCTGCGTGAACTCCTCGGCGATCTTGGCGTCGACGAGCAGACGCGCGCCCTTGAGGCAGACCTGCCCGGCGTTGTCGAACTGCTCGACGGCGATGTCGACGGCCAGATCCATGTCGGCGTCGTCGAGCACGAGCAGCGGCGACTTGCCGCCCAGCTCGAACGACAACGGGACGATGTTCGGCGCGGCCGCAGCAGCGATGACGCCGGCCGTCGGGACGGAGCCGGTGAAGCACAGCCGGTTGATGCCGGGGTGACGCGTCAGTGGGGCGCCCGCGTCGACGCCCGTGCCCTGTACGACGTTGAACACACCGTCGGGCAGGCCCGCGTCACGCATGATGTCGGCGAGCAGCGACGCCGTCAGCGGCGCCCACTCCGGCGGCTTGACGACGACGGTGTTGCCCGCCGCGAGCGCCGGGCCGATGCGCCAGGTCGCGAGCATGAGCGGCGCGTTCCACGGCGTGATGATGGCGACGACGCCGGCCGGGTCGTACGTGATGCGTTCGCGATGGCCGCGCCCGGGCACCGTCATGTCCGGGTGGGCGAGGTCGTTCTCGAGGTAATCGGCGAAGAAGCGGAAGTTCATCGCGACGCGCGGCATGACGCCGCGCAGGTGGCTACGCAGCAGCGCGCCGTTGTCGCGCGTCTCGACGTGCGCGAGCTCCTCGACACGCGCCTCGACGCCGTCGGCGACCTTGCGCAGCAGCGCCGCGCGCTCCGCGACCGGCATGCCGGCCCATGCCGGAAAGGCCTTGCGCGCAGCAGCGACGGCAGCGTCGACCTCGGCCTCGGCGCCTGCGCTGATCTCGCCGATGACGCTCTCGTCGATCGGGGAGACGTCGGTGAACGTCGCACCGTCAGCGCTGGTGACGCGCTCGCCACCGATCCAGTGACGCGTATCGACCTCGACCCCCTCGACGGTGATCTTCTCGGGCTGCGGCGCGGTGACCATGACGCTCCTCGCAAGGTTGGCTGGTGCGGTGATGCGCATCACACTACCAATCGTTCGGGCCCAAACGGACATCGTGCCGCGAGATCAAATCGTCATCTGATCCTCATGTGTCTCAGATCACATCATGGGTTACCGTGACCCTCGAGGCGAGATCGTTCGCCCCCGAACGAAAGGCCCGGCATGGCAACTCCCACGTCGTCTCCCGACATGAGTCCGCGCGCAGATTCCGACATCCCACACACCGAGCACCGCCTGCGTTCCGGGCGCCTCGGGGTCATCGCGATCGCGTTCATCGTCGTCTCCGCCGCCGCGCCCCTGACGGCGATGGCCGGCGGCGCGCCCGTCGCGATGCTCGTCGGCAACGGGCGAGGCATTCCGTTCGCGTACCTCATCGTCAGCGCCATGCTGCTGCTGTTCGCCGTCGGCTACACCGCGATGGCACGTCACCACACGAGCACGGGCGCGTTCTACGCGTACGTCGCGCGCGGCCTCGGCCAGCATGCCGGCGGCGCTGCGGCGTGGATCGCCCTGCTCGGTTACAACGCCATGCAGATCGGCCTCTACGGCCTCTTCGGCTCGGCCACCGCCAGCTTCTGCGCGGACAACCTCGGCTTCGACCCGCCGTGGTGGGCGTGCGCGTTCGTCGCGTGGGCCGTCATCGCGCTGCTCGGCTACCGCCAGGTCGATCTGTCCGTCAAGGTGCTCGGCGTCCTCGTCGCCGCGGAATTCCTCATCGTCCTCCTGCTCGACGGCGCCATCATCGGCAAGGGTGGGGAGGGCGGCCACGGCGGTGTCGCATCGCACCTGGCCTGGGATTCGTTCAGCTTCGACGCCCTGACAAGCGGTTCGCTCGCCATCGCACTGCTGTTCAACTCGGCGAGCTACATCGGGTTCGAGTCGACGACGATCTACTCGGAGGAGGCGAAGGATCCGCGTCGCACCGTGCCGCGCGCGACGTACCTCGCCGTAGCCGTCATCGGTGTCTTCTACTCGATCACGACGTTCCTCATGGTGAGCGCGCAGGGCGGTTCGACGCTCGTCGAGCACCTCGGCGGCCTCAAGCCGGACCCGACGGTCTTCCTCTTCGAACTGGGCGATACCTACCTCGGTTCGAGCGCGACGAAGGTGATGTCGCTGCTGTTCGCGACATCCGTCTTCGCGGCGCTGCTCGCGTTCCACAACGCCGTCGCGCGCTACCTGTTCGCCCTCGGACGCGAGGGGCTCGTGCCCGCCCGCCTCGGCCACACGCACGCGGTGCACCTGTCGCCGCACATGGGCTCGATCAGCCAGACGGTGCTCGCCGCTGTCGTCCTGACGATCTTCGTCGTCACCGACAAGGATCCCGTGCTCGCCCTGTTCACCTGGCTGACGCAGCTCGGCACGCTCGCCATCCTGTTCCTCATGGCGTTCGCGTCGCTCGCCGTGGTCGTGTTCTTCGCGAAGTACCGGGGCGCACGAGGCAAGGCCGCAGCCGACGACGCGGTGACGGGTGACGTCGCCATCGCCGGCACCGGCCTCGGCGGGCTCTGGCGCACCCTCGTCGCGCCCGCGCTCTCGGCCGTGTTCATGGGCGGCGTCGCTGCGTATGCCGCATCGCAGTTCGGCAACCTCATCGGAGACCCGAACAGCGCCCTCGCGTGGCAGCTGCCCGCGCTCATCGGCGTCGCCGTCGTCATCGGTGTCATCTCGTCGTTCGTCCTCAAGGCCCGCGCGCCGCAGCAGTGGGCGCTCATGGGCATGGACCGCGTCAAGACGACCGACGGCGCAACAGAGATCGACGGGACGTCGGCGGCACCGACGCCCTGAACGACCCGCGACGCAGCGCGCCCACCTCGTCACTCGATGGGGTGGGCGCGCTGCGTTCTGAGGCGCCCGGTTCGAGCGCGACGGACGTCAGTTCAGCTGCCAGATGACGGCTTCGTCCGCCTCGGCTGCCTTGGCGTAGAACTCGCGCAGCTCGGCGTCGTAGGGCATGACGTACACGTCGAGCACGTCGTCCTCGTCCCAGATATCCGGGTAGATCTCGTCGCGCGTGAACTTCTTCGCGTCGTAGCCCTTGCGCAGGATGCTCGGCGTGATGCGGCCCATCGCGGCGGCGATCGCCGTCACCCGCGCGGGCGTCACGTGGCCGACGACGACATCCTCGGAGTCAGGCACCCGCCCCTCCGAGATCGGGCTCGGAGCGTGCGCCTGCTTGTAGAGGCGCTCGAGCGCATGCCAGGCCTTGTCGACATCGAGCATGCGCTCGTCGTCGAACTTCTCGAGCGTCTCGAGCGCCTGCAGGGGCGCGTCACCCGTCGACGTGAGGTCGGCGACGAGTCGCTGCGCCTCGGTATCGTCCATGCGGTAGGCCGTCCAGATCATTCCCATGGGCCCGACGGTACTGCCCACGCCCCCGCGTGTCAGCGCCGCCGTCAGCCGCGGCTGGCAGACTGGGAGCGAACACGGCACGCCCGGGCGCCCCGGGCCCTTCGAAAGGCTGACGATGTCGCACGAGATCACCTGGAAGTCCGTCCACGACGAGCGCGAGTCGCTGCTCGAGGATCTCGCAGGGCTGAGTGACGCGCAGTGGCGCGCCCCGTCGCTGTGCGAGGACTGGAGCGTGCAGCAGGTCGTCGCGCACCTCGCGTCGTCGGCGCGCACGTCGAAGGCGAGCGCCGCCAAGCAGATGCTGACGCACAAGGGCAACGTCCAGGCCGTCAGCGACGCCGGCGTTGCGCGTTTCTCTGGTGGCACACCCGCCGAGACGCTCGAAGCCTTCCGCGAGTCGATGCACGAGCGCGTGTCGCCGTTCTCCGCGGAGGCCGCGCTCGGCGAGGTCGTCGTGCATGCAGAGGACATCCGCCGCGCGCTCGACATCGAACACACCTACCCCGCCGAGACGCTGCGTCAGCTCGCCGACCACTACAAGGACGCCGGCCTCGGCATGGGTGCGGGCGACCGCATCAAGGGCCTGCACCTCATGGCTACCGATCAGAAGTGGGAGACGGGCAAGGGCGACGTCGTCTCCGGGCCGATCATCGCGCTCATCATGACGATGCTCGGACGCACCGCCTACCTCGACGACCTGTCCGGTGACGGCGTCGAGACGTACCGCGCGCGCCTGACGCGCTGACGCTCCCCCGTGTTGCCCGGGATTCGAGGCGCGGGTGCCTCGATTCCCGGGCAACATCGGGCGGTGGACCCATGACACATCTCATGGGTGATTCGTGACCGTCGGCTGCGTGAGGCGACGAACGGCGCGCCGAGACTGGAGTCATGAAGGCCTCATCGAACTCCACGGCTCAGAAGTTGCTCGCGATCTCCGGCTCGTTGGCGCTCATCGTGTTTCTCGTGCTCGGCTTCGCCTTCCACGCGTGGCCGATCGCGTGGGTGGCCTTCCTCGTACCGGGGATGATCCGGACGTGGATGGCAGTCGAGGCCCCGGAGAAACAGCACGGTTACGGCATCGGCGCGGACGATGAATCCAAGCCGTACCCCTACTCCGACGACCCTGGGGCTGCGCCGCCGGCGCCGCGTCAGTAGCGCGACGTCGTCGGCGTGCCGGCCTGCGGCATGAGCGGGCGCGCCGCGCTCTCGGGGACGATCTGCTTGCCCAGCGGGAACAGTGCGAGCGGGATCATCTTGAGGTTCGCCCAGGCGAGGGGCAGACCGATGATCGTGACGGCGAGGGCGATGGCCGTGCCGATGTGCGCGATGGCGATCCAGATGCCCGCGAGCACGAACCAGATGATGTTGCCGATCATCGACCCGACGCCCGCTGTCGGCTTGTCGACGTACGTGCGCCCGAACGGCCACACGGCGAAGTTGGCGATGCGGAACGACGCGACGCCGAACGGGAACGTCACGATGAGAATGCACATGATGAGCCCGGCGAGCATGTAGCTCAACCACAACCACACCCCGGCGAACACGAACCAGATGATGTTGAGCAACGTCTTCATTGTTCTCCCCCTGTCGTCGAACCCGGGTGGTGTCGATACGACCTCCACAGCCTATCCAGATGACCTGAATCGCTCCTGGGTCGCCTCACATGCCACCTCAGCAGGGTGCGCCAGACGTGTTCGAGGCAGGCCGTCGCCAGGCGGCGGGTGTCGACGTCGTCACCGCGACGAGGCCCGCACGCTGCAGGATGGGGCGCGAGTACTCGGTGCAGTCGACCTGCAGTAGCGCCTTTCCGTGCGTCTTGGCCGCTCGGGCGCGCTGCGCCGCGAGCACACGATAGAGGCCTCGCCCGCGATGACGTTCGTCGCACGCGCCACCCCACAGGCCCGCGAAGTCGGTGTCGTCCACGAAATCGACCCGCCCCGAGCACACGATGTCGCCTGCCGAGTCGCGCACGAACCACATCTCGAAGCTTTCCGGATCGCGCCTCATGCGCTCGACGAGTTCGTCGCCCTGACGTCGGCTGCGCTCGGGGGAATCGCCGAAGACGCGCCCGGCGAGGCCTTCGGCGTCACGCATCGCCTGCTGGGTGGCGGCGCGTTCGAGCGTGTATCCGGCGGGCAGGCCCTCGTCGGCGGCGATGACGTCGTCGACCGACCCGACCATGACCGTCTCGGGCTCTTCCAGTTCGAATCCGCGCGCCTCGAGCCGCTGGAGAAGTCGCGGCAGGACGTCGTGGCCGCGCGTCTTCCATTCGAAGTGGTCGACGCGCTCGTCGGCCTCGAAATGGCTGACGACGGCGTCGATGAGTTCCTCGAGCCCGTCGTCCATGACGAACGGGTCGTAGGTGACGAATCCGCGCCGCCGGCCCGGGAACGTCGCAGCGAACACCGGGCCGATCGGCGTCACCTCGTCGGCGTCGGCCACCTCCGCCCGACCGCGCAGCTGAGAGTCGTACAGGTCGCGAAACGCCTCAGGGTTCATGGGGTGAATCTCGCAGCCCGGCGCCCCACGCCACAACTGAATTTCTCGACCGACGCGTCGTGTAGATCGCTTTGAGCTGCTCGCGCCCCACCCGGTATCCGCCAGGTGGGGCGTGAGAAGCGTGACCAGCTCGTGTCGCGCCGAGCGGATGGGGTGAGCTTGTGAACCCCTTCCGCCGGAAGAAACAGCGATCGCGCCTGGGAAGCCGGAAGACGCTCTGTGTAATTGTGGTGGCAGTTGATGCGTTCCTGTTCGATGACGGGTTCGCCAGCCCATTCGCTGTACTGGCGGACGACGCGGTCCATCATTTCTTCGCGGTTGAGCAGGGCGAAGTGCTGTGCCCACTCGAGTTCGCTGATGCCGGAATGCCGCAGCATCCCGAGGACACGAGCGCAGCGAGGCCCGCAGGGCTGCGTCGCGGCGCGACCGGGAGTAGGCGTCGAACTGGGGTGTGCCCTGGACGAGGTATGCGAGGTCGCGGTCGGGCAGGTCGATCCAGTTCGTCGCGCAGTAGTCGGTCGCCGTCTTGATGTGGTGCTGGGCGATCTTGTTGCCAACGCCGCGCGAACCGGAGTGCAGGAACAGCCAGACGCGGTCGTCCTCGTCGAGGGAGATCTCGATGAAGTGGTTGCCCGAGCCCAGCGAGCCGAGCTGTAGCGTCCAGTTCTTCGCGTACGTCGCGGGGTCGAACCTGGCGTCGGCGGCCATGGCGTTGAGTTCGTCGAGGCGCGTGCGCGTGTGGTCGCGGCTGATCGTGCGGTTCACTCCCCCGGCCGACAGCGGGATGGCGCGCTCGATCGCCTGACGTACGGGCGCACGGTCGACGGGCAGGTCGGTGGCGGTGTGCTGCGTGCGCACCGCGATCATGCCGCAGCCGATGTCGACGCCGACGGCGGCGGGGATGACGGAGTGCCGCAGCAACCCGAGGACATGAGCGCAGCGAGGCCCGCAGGGCTGCGTCGCGGCGCGACCTAAGACATCGCGCTGAGCGTCGGGATGACGGAGCCGACGGTGGCGCCGCGGCCGAGGTGAGCGTCGGGCATGAGCGCGAGGTGCGGGAAGATGAATGGCATCGACGCCGTCGTCAGGGCCTGTTCGCGGGTCGATTCCTCGAGGATCGAGGCCCAGTTGTACAGCTTCGCGTTGATTCGCTCCATGGTGTTCTCCTTGCGTGTTCGCCTGCGCCGCATGGAGATACGGAGCAGACGTCAGGTCGTTCGGGCCGAGGGTTCGTCCGATGCCTGCGGCTTCGGGGGGCCCTGCGACGCAGATGCTTCGGGTGCGGTGAGGCGCGCGCTGCCTGCGTCGTCGACGTCCGCAGGCAGCGTTGCCGTCAAGGTGTAGGTCGCGGCGAGCCGCGCGGGATTCTCGGCGAGTTGCCACTCGTTCGGTTCGATCTCGACCATCTGGCCGGGCAGCGCGTTCCACGGGACGCTCTGGTGCTCGACGAGTGCGTCGAGTCGGAGCCCGGCGTTCAGCAGCGCCGTGACGACCTCGCCGAGCCCGTGATTCCATTCGTGCGTGACGTTCGCGGTGAACTCGTGGCCGGTCTCGACGTAGGTGCCCCCGTCGTCGAACACGAGTGGTTGCTCCTGCTCGAAGTAGGGGAACTCCACGGCAGGGGTGGTGAATTCGTCATCGCGCAGGGTGCGTTTCCCGGTGGCTGGGTGGTCGCCCATCGCTCAAAGCATCGGGTGGCCTTCGCGGATGAACAGTCGCCCGCCGGGCTTGAGCAGCGCCGCGACGACCTGGGCCCAGCGTTCGATGCTGGGCAGCCAACACAGCGCGCCGATGCCGGTGTAGACGAGGTCGAACTGCCTGCCGCCCAGGGCTTGCGGCGCCGAGTAGACGTCGGATTCGACGTACTCGATGTCGCCGTGTCCGGCTGCAGCGGCGATGCGCTGGGCCTCTTCCAGCGACTTCGGCGACAGGTCGACACCCGTGACGCGCTGCGCGCCAAGCCGTTTCAGCGACAACGTGTCGGTGCCGATGTGGCACTGGAGGTGGACGACGTCGAGCCCGTCGAGCGATCCGAGCCCCGGCGCACGCTCCACGTCGAACCGGACGACACGGCTGATGGCGTCGGGGTGGTCGATGAAGTGCTGCACCGAATAGTCGGGGCTTGCGGCATGGGCGACGGCACGGTCATCCCAGTTGGCCTTGTTGACGCGCAGGTACTCCTCACTACCAGCCGTCGCCGTCGGCGACGTGGATGCGGTCGAGAGCTGCGTGTCGTTCATGACGTCGAGTCTGCCGTGACCTGACGAACCACGCCACCGATTTTTTCGTCATGGTCAACCGCAGCGGGCCCACCTATGCAACGTCGCACCGTGATGAGTCGGCGCGGTCGCCGAATTGGAGGAAACCTCCAAACGAGACCGTCCAGAGTTGGTGCGTCTCTTGACGAAGTCGCACCAAGCAGTGCGCTTCGATGGTGAGGTACCCACCACCTGCGCGAAAGGCTCATGATGCCGAGGACCGCCACACCGACGTCGGCCGACACCACCGTCCGCGAGGAGGTCGGCATCCAGTTCCCGGCCGGATCCGACGGCACGCGCCCGACGACGCCGACCGTCAAGGCCATCGTCGCGGAAGCGGTTCGCAACAGTGACCCCGCACTGGCGGGCCGAGTCGAGGCCGACACGTCGTGGCGTCAGGGCTACGTCGGCGCGATGCGCGAACTCACCGTCCGCACCGCTGCCGATGACGATGCAGCGACGACGATCGCCCGCGACGGCCTCGCCGCGGCGCGCGCCCATCTCGTCCACGTTGCCAACGGCGGCACGCAGACACCGCTCGCCGACCTCGACGTCGACGCCGCCGTCGATGCCGCCCGCGGCACGTTCGGCACCCACACCGTGGACGGCACCGCCGAGCCTCGTCAGGAACTCGCCATCCCCTACCAGGGGCGCATGCTGAGCGGCCACGATCTCGAACGCCAACTCGCGGCGTGGGTGCACAAGGGCATCGTGGAGCAGTCGTGCGCGGACGCCGTCATGCGTGTCGTCGCGCACCCGGAGTGGCTGAGCCTGCCTGGCCACGTCGTCGCCGACATCGGCGCCGGCGCCGAGATGGGGCCGCTCGAGATGCTGTCGAGCTGGGGCGCACGCATCCTCGCGATCGACATCCACCGCGTCAGCGAGCGCCTCGAGAAGATGGCGCGCGACGGTGCGGGCCTCGTCAGCCTGCCGACGAAGGACGGCGAGACAGGCGCCGACATCACGCGCGACACCGCGGCCGTCGCTGCGTGGATCGACGAGCAGGCGGGTGACGACACCGTCGTCCTCGGCATGCACGCCTATGCCGATTCGGGCATGCACATCCGCCTGACGCTCGCCGCCGACCTCATCGCCACCTGGCTGCAGGAGCGCCGCCCGACGACGGTGCTCGCCTATCTCGCGACGCCGACCGACGCGTTCGTCGTGCCCCAGGAGATCATCGACAGCGCCCGCTCGAGGTGGTCACGCCGCGGCAGCAAGGGTTTCGCGAAGCGCGCGCTGCGCACCGCGTCACGCGGCCAACTGTTCACCGAGCCCTACCCGAAAGGCTCGCGCGTCACCGACTGCATCATCGCCCAGCAGGGGCCCAACTACGCCGTCGCGAAGCGCCTGCAGCGCTGGCGCGCCGTCGCCTCGGAGGCTGACGGGCGCCGCGTCTCGTTCAACGTCGCACCCGCGACGTTCACCCGGTCGGTGACGAAGAACACCGCCCTCAAGGCCGCCTACGCCGGCGCGCACCACTTCGGCGTCGAGGTCTTCGCCGCCGAGACGAGCCGCGCGCTCATGGCGGCGCTGCTCATCCACGACGTCATGCGTGACGACCTCGCCCCCGGCGCCGCGCCTCAGCGCGCCCACGCCGAAGAACTCTTCAGCGACGGCGCCGCACACGGTGGCTTGTGGCGCACGGCCTGGGCACCCCGCTCGGCCCTCGGCGTCGCGGCTGCTCTCGGCGCCCCCAAGGCGCTGCGCCGCAAGGCATAGCGACACACGTCTCGCCCGCCCGTCATATCGCCTCCTCGCGACCGCCGTCCGAGGGGGCGATGCGCGTTACGCTCAAAAGAGCGGGAACACACGATTGCTCGAGCGAGACACGCAACCTGCGTGGGGGTTCATGCGTCCTCATACCGAGACCATCGTTCACGGAGAGGGGAAGTCGATGTTTGCGCCAGCCTTCATGTGCCCACACGCGCACCGCGTCACGACCTCCGCAACCGACGCCATGCCCACCCGCGGCCATGCCGAGAAGCCCAGCACAGCTGCCGGCATCCTCGCGCGCCACACCGCGAGCGAACGGATCGGCACGCAGGGCGAACAGCTGCGCCTGCGCGTCGTCGTCGAACATGTCACCGCCGCGCGACGCACGTTCACCTACGTGCTGCGCGTCGAGGGCACGAACGATCTCCTCGAGTGGTCGACTCAGCGCCGTTACGGCATCACCGAGGGTGAACGACTCGCCCTGTCCGGCCTCGTCAAGGCCCACACCACCCCCGACGCCACGCGCGTCACGGTGCTCCGCGACTGCTTCAACCCCTTGAGGATGACGTGATCTCCCTCCCCGTGACCATTCCGCGCATCGTGCGCGGCCAAGACCGCAAAGACGCCGACCAGCGCTACTCCGGCGTCGCCGCCGGCCCCGCCGAACGAGGCTCCGGCACGACGACGTCCGTCGCGTTCCTCGCCGACGTGGGCACCACCGTCGACGTCATCGCCCGCGTCGCCGGCACCACCCCGCCACGTGACGGCGACACCGCCGACGTCGTGCGCCACTGCTTCCGAACCGTCGACGACGGCCTCGCCCTGTGCTGCCCGCTGCCCGCCACCGAACACCTGCGCCTCGGCTCCGTCATCCGCGTGCGCGGCGACGTCACCGAGCAGCGCACCCAGGGCAGCAACCACGTCACCGAGATCCGAGCCGATGAGCTCGACCTGCTCGGGTGACGCCGCCCTTCCACTGACGGGCCACGCGCGAACCTGACGGCCCGCCTCATCCGCGCGGCTCGACCACGCTCGCCGGTGGGGCCACGCGCGAGAAATCTCGCACCCCCACCCGACCGTCACGACACAGCACACACCGGCGTCGTCGTCAGTGCCCGGTCAACGGCCCCTGACGTGAGGTCGAGGTGACGTCAGTGCGCCGTCACTTCACGACCACGTCGTCGAAGACGAACGACGTCTGCGAGACCGAGTCCTCCGACGCGGTGAACTTGAGCGTCACCGTCTTGCCGGCGAAGGCCGACAGGTCGACCGTCTTCGCTACATAACCGCTCGCCGCGTCGAGGTTCGAGAAGGTCGACACCGTGCTCGTCGTCGTGCCGTTGATGACCTGGACCTTCGCGGTGTCGTACTTCGTGGAACGCGTCGTCTCGGCCGTGTCGACGTGCACGTAGTACGTCAGCTTGCCGCTCGCCGGCACCTTCACCGACTGCTGTTCGTACTCGGTGCTCGTCGAGCCGTTGCCGCCGAGCCACATCTTCCACGAACCGCCGTGTGCGGCCTCGCCAGCGTTGTTCGTGATGGGGCCGTCCGTGCCCGTCCAGCCCGTCTGACCCGCTTCGAAGTCACCGTTCGTCACCGCGTTGGTGCCGGGCGTCGGGGTGGGGGTG